>DNRQ01000090.1:45305-45436 GCA_003499925.1 Geobacter sp. | reverse complement strand
AGCCCCCCCTCCTTGGCAAAGGGAACCGCTTCCGAGGCGGTGATGAGGATATTCAGACGCATGGCAATCGGCTCTCCTGTCGCTTTTGAGATGCCTTGGCAAAGGCATCAGAAAAAATACCATGCAAACTC
>DNRQ01000090.1:6516-45232 GCA_003499925.1 Geobacter sp. | reverse complement strand
CCAGCTTTTCACCCTCTCCCCAGCCCTCCCCCATCAAGGGGGAGGGGGTGCTTACGCAGCGTGCGGAAGATTAGCAGTAATCAGGTTAGGGAATCGCGTCCAGGCAAACGCTCGATATCTCCGGAGCAGGGAGTGCAGGAACCGCCAGCAAGCCGCTGCTATCGAAGCAGCCTCGCCACGCGGGCCACCACCGGAGGATGGCTGTAATAAAACGAGGCGTAGACCGGATGCGGATGCAGGTTGGCGAGGTTCTCCCGGGAGAGCTTTACCAGGGCGGAGGCGAGGGCTTCCGGTGTGCCGCTAAGCTCGGCCGCGAACCGGTCGGCCTCCCATTCGTTGCGGCGCGACAGCCAGGAGCCAAGCGGCGTAAGCGGGAAGAGGGCGATGGAAAAGAGGAAGCTTACCATGATGATCTGGGCCGCGAAGGATGCCTGGTCCACTCCGAAGAGCCCCGGCAACCCGCCCCAGCTGACCAGATGGTACACCGCGAAGAAAAGTGCCAGTGCCGCTCCCTCCATCAGTACCAGGCGCTTCCAGATATGACCTTTCTTCCAGTGGCCCGCCTCGTGGGCCAGGATCGCCAGCAGTTCGGAGTGCTCCATCTGCTTGATCAGGGTGTCGTACAAAACGATCCGCTTCACCCGCCCGATCCCGGTGAAGTAGGCGTTCGAGTGGAGACTGCGTCGCGAGGCATCCATCTTCAGCACCCCCTTCACCTGAAGCCCCCCTTTTTCCAGCAGCCTGCGGATCTCCTCTTCCAACAGGGGATCGCCTAGCGGCTCGAACTTGGAGAAAAGCGGCTCGATGAGATAGGGAGAGAGGTACATCATGGTGATCGAGAACAGGGCGAAAAAGGCCCAGACCCAAAGCCACCACAGTTCAGGGGAATGCCGGACCAGCAGCAGGGCGGATGACGCCAGGATTGCCAGCAGCAGCCCCGAGATCAGCGTCGATTTGAGAAGATCCGTGAACCAGAGCCTTGGGGTGGTGGTGTTGAAGCCGTAGCGCTTTTCGATGCGGAAGGTGGTGTAGAGCGAGAAGGGGATCTCCAGGATGCTCTGAACCAGGGTGAGGATCAGCACGAACAGCAGACCCCGGATGACCGGGGAGCCGGACAGGGAGCTGATCCAGGCGTCGTAGCGCGGCAAGAGCGGCGTGAAGAGGAAGGCGAGCAGCAGGGCGCTGTCGTAAACCGACTGGATCAGTCCCACCTTGCTCTGCTCCACGGTGTAGCGCGCCGACTTTGCCATGGCCTCGGCGTCGATCGCGCCGGCGAAACCTTCCGGGACCGAGCTCCCGTGACGGGCGAGGTGACGCAGGTTCAGGTAGCGCAAAAGGTAGGCCGCGGCGAAACGAGCGAGGTAGGCGGCGATCAGGAGGAGTTTCATGGCGGCACCTTTGTGTCCACAGCAGATGGGGCAAAACTCTTCGCCTCCCCCTGACTAAAAAAGGCCCTCCGTCGTCTGCGGAGGGCCCTTTCCTTGCTATGGAAGAGCGTTGGCTACTTCTTCACGCTCCCCTTCTCGATGATGGCGTTGTACTTGTAGCCGCCGCCGAAGTCCTTGTCCTTGGCGAGCGTTCCGGACATGGTCACCACGGCTCCGACCTCTGGCTCCTCGTTGGCGGAGGTGACCACCAGGTCGTTGTTCTTCTGTTTTTCACTGCCGCTGCCGTCCTGGAGGTGGATCCAGTTCTTGCCCATGATCCCGGAGGAGACCTTTACCACCTGCCCCTTGACCACGACATGCTTGCCGTTCAAGGCGGCGCGCTTGGCGAAGATCTCTTCGACGGTGTAGGCGTTGGCCCCGCTGGCCTTGTCCATCTTTTTCACCTGACCGGCCGGCTTTGCGGCTGCCTTGCTGCCGTTTTGCTTCTTCCCGGCAGTCGCGATTGCCGTTTTGGGCTTGATCTGGGGAGAGCCGCAGAAGAGGATGGTGTCAAACTTGCGCTTCAGCGCCTTGCTCTGGAAACCGGGCATCTCCATGCAGTTGCTGAAGGAGAGCGTCTCTCCGACCCGCGTTTCCAGGGTGGGAAAGGCGACCCAGGTTTTCTTGCCGTCCTTCTCCAGGTTGGCGTAGGTATAGCCGCCGCCGTCCATGGTCTCGACCACCTTCCCGGACGGGCTCAGGTCGGCGCCCTTGGTCGTCGTGGTGCCGGCATCCGCCTTCTTGGAGGGAGCACCTTTCGGTGCGGCTTCCTTTTTCGCCTCTACGGGGGCGTCGGCCTTTTCAGGGGCTTTAGGTACCTCCGCGCAGCTCGCTGCAACCGGCAGCGCAAGGGTGAGCAGGACTGACATGATGGTGGAATAGCGCTTCATGGTAAACTCCCCACTTCTTGATACCGCCGTGGCGGTGCAAATCAGTACGGCATTGCGTCGGGCAGCATATCAGCTTCGCCTCGGAAAAACAACCAAGTTAATCGGACCTTATCTGCTTTCATCCCCTCTTCTTGATCACCAGCGATTCGCCGGACACGGATAGATCGACCTGGACCACGTCCCCCGGGGCGAACTTTCCTTCCAAAAGCATGAGCGCCAGCGGGTCCTGGATCTTTCTCTGCAGCGCCCGCTTAAGCGGCCTCGCGCCGTAGGCCGGGTCGTACCCCTCGCGCGCCAGGTATTCGCGCGCCTTGTCCGTGACCTCCAGCCCGAGCCCCTTTTCGGCCAGACGGCCGGTGAGCGCCTGCAGCTGTATCAGGACGATTTCCTTGATCCTCTCCAGCGGCAAGGCGCGGTAGATCACGATCTCGTCCACCCGGTTCAGGAACTCGGGCTTGAAGCTCGCCCTGAGCGTCTCCAGGACCTCGGCCTGCATCCGGGGGTAGTCGGTGGCGCCGAACTGCTGGATCCACTGGGAGCCCAGGTTGCTGGTCATGATGATGACGGCGTTCTTGAAGTCGACCGTCCTCCCCTGTCCGTCGGTGAGCCTGCCGTCGTCCAGGATCTGCAGGAAGACGTTGAAGACCTCGGAGTGCGCCTTCTCGATCTCGTCGAAGAGGACGATGCAGTAGGGCCTGCGCCGCACCGCCTCGGTCAGCTGCCCCCCTTCCTCGTAGCCGACGTAGCCGGGAGGGGCGCCGATCAGGCGGGCGACGGTGTGCTTCTCCTGGTATTCGCTCATGTCGATGCGCACGATGGCCTGGTCGTCGTCGAACAGAAAGGAGGCCAGCGCGCGCGCCGTCTCGGTCTTGCCGACGCCGGTGGGTCCCAGGAAGATGAAGGAGCCGATGGGTCGGTTCGGATCGGAAAGGCCGCTCCTCGCGCGCCTGACCGCGTTCGCCACCAGGGTGAGCGCCTCGTCCTGGCCGACCACGCGGCTCTTCAGCCGCTCCTCCATCCGGACCAGCTTCTCCGATTCGGTCTCCAGCATCCGGTTCACCGGGATGCCGGTCCACTTGGCGACCACCTCCGCAACCATCTCGGCGTCCACCTCCTCGGGAAGCATCTTCCCCTCCTTCTGGATCGCCTCCAGGGTCCCCCTTTTGTCTTCCATCTCCTTCTCCAGTGCCGGGATCTCGCCGTAGCGAAGCTCCGCGGTCCGGCTCAGGTTGCCGTCGCGCTCGTGGCGCTTGGCCTCCTCCTTCTTTTGCTCCAGCCTCTCCTTGAGCTGCCGCAGGTCCTTGATGATCGATTTCTCGCGCTGCCAGTGCTCCTTGAGGTTGGCCGACTGCAGCTTCAGGGCGTCCAGCTCGTCGGCGAGCTTTTTCAGCCGCGCTTCGGCCTGGGGGTCCTGCTCGCGCAAAAGCGCCTGCTTTTCGATCTCGAGCTGGATGATGCGCCGCTCCACCTCGTCGATCTCGGTCGGCATGGAATCGATCTCGATCCTCAGGCGCGAGGCGGCCTCGTCGATCAGGTCGATCGCCTTGTCGGG
Organism: Geobacter sp.; assembly: GCA_003499925.1. Lineage (GTDB taxonomy): Bacteria > Desulfobacterota > Desulfuromonadia > Geobacterales > Geobacteraceae > Geomonas. The sequence goes on along the minus strand of DNRQ01000090.1, from coordinate 41,363 downwards.
GAGGAAGCGGTCGGTGATGTACCGGTCCGAAAGGGTCGCCGCGGCGATGATGGCGCTGTCCTTGATGCGGGTGCCGTGAAACAGCTCGTAGCGCTCCTTCAGCCCGCGCAGGATCGAGATGGTCTCCTCGACGCTCGGCTCCCCGGCGTAAACCTGCTGGAAGCGCCGCTCCAGCGCGGCGTCCTTCTCGATGTACTTGCGGTACTCGGTGAGGGTGGTGGCGCCGATGCAGTGCAACTCGCCACGGGCCAGGGCGGGCTTCAGCATGTTGGAGGCGTCCATCGCCCCCTCGGCGGCCCCGGCTCCCACCAGCGTGTGCATCTCGTCGATGAAGAGGATCACCTTCCCTTCGGAGCGCGCCACCTCCTTGATCACCGCCTTCAGCCTGTCCTCGAACTCGCCCCGGTACTTGGCCCCCGCGATCAGGGATCCCATGTCGAGCGCCAGCACGAGCTTGTCCTTCAGGGTTTCGGGGATGTCCCCCGACACGATGCGCTGGGCCAGCCCCTCGACGATCGCCGTCTTGCCGACGCCGGGCTCGCCGATCAGCACCGGGTTGTTCTTGGTCCGGCGCGACAGCACCTGGAGCACCCGCCGGATCTCGTCGTCCCGGCCGATGACCGGGTCGAGTTTCCCCTGCCGCGCCAGGTCGGTGAGGTCGCGGCAGTACCTGGCGAGCGCCTGGTACTTCTGTTCCGGGTCCTGGTCCGTTACGGCCTCCCCGCCGCGCAGCGCCTTCATGGCCGCCAGGATGCCGTCGCGCGTGACGCCGTGTTGGCTGAGGAGCCTGGCGCTCGCCGACTCCTTTTCCGAGGCGAGCGCCAGGAGCAGGTGTTCCGTGGAGACGAAGGCGTCGTGCATGCCGCTCGCCTCCTTCTGCGCCAGCTCGACGATCCGGTTCAGCATGGGCGAGAGGGAGAGCTGCCCGCCGCTCACCCTGGGAAGCCTTTTCAGGCTGGACTCCAGGCTTTCACGCAGCTGCGGCAGGGAGGTGCCGATCTTCTTCAAGAGGTCCGGTACGAACCCCCCTTCCTGGTCCAGCAGGGCGAGCAGCAGGTGTTCCGGCTCGATGGTTCCGGCCGACATGGCCGAGGCATTCTCCTGGGCCGCGGCCAGCGCCTCCTGCGTCTTCACTGTCATCTTGTCCGGTCGTATCATGAGTAACCTCCACACGGAATGATAGGTACCCCCCCGGGCTATGTCAAGGGAGGGAGAGTAATCTCTAACCGCTCCCCCCTTTGATCCATCACTCCCCCCTTTGGAAAAGGGGGGTTGGGGGGGATTTAGCGCTGCTGGCCAGATGGTGCGAGGCTGCGACAGCGTGGAAATCCCCCTAAATCCCAGCGTTGTCCGGTTAGGAAAATGCATCTGTACATTTCGACTCAAACCCACTGCTTTTCACCCTCCCCCAGCCCCTCCCATCAAGGGAGGGGGGCTTAAAGTCCCCTCTCCCCTGGTGGGAGAGGGCTAGGGAGAGGGGGGAAAAGGGCCAGAGCAAGAAGGTAAACCGTGCAAGCGTGCAAAGTATCGCGGCAAAAATGCCGCTGCTACAGGATTGGGAAGTCGACGGCTGGGAATCGGGGGATCTTTTGCGGGATGCGCTGCTATGGTGGTGCGGAGCGTTAATTTAGGGGTAGGGAGAGCTGCTTCCAGTCGCCGCGCGGGACTTTGGGACCCTGATAGTACCTGGGACAGGCGGCGATCAGCACGGAGACCGCCTGCTTGCATTTGCGCCGGCAGGAGAGACAGAGATGATTGACGTCGGGAAGCTGCTTCATGATGCGGATTTTCTCCCAAGAAAAAAATTGACGGTTTACAGTTGCCGGCTTTCGTTAAGCCTTTAACCGTCAACTGAAAACCGTCAACTGAAAACTCGATTCATTGAAACCGTCAACAGAAAACGGTTTTTTATATCTTTCTGATCCAGCCGAACTTGTCGGCGATCTTGCCGGTCTGGATTCCGGTCAGCGTGTCGTAGAGCGTCCTGGTATGCTTGCCGACCCCGCCGCCGTTCACCTCCAGACACTCGCCCGCATAGCAGAGCGCTCCGACCGGCGTGACGACCGCGGCGGTGCCGCTGCCAAAGGCCTCGGTGATCTTCCCGGAGCGCAGGTCGTTCATCAGGTCGTTCACGTCGATGCGCCGCTCTTCCACCGTCATGTCCAGCGATCGGGCCAGCGTCAACACGGAATCTCGCGTCACCCCGTGCAGGATGGTCCCCTCCAGAGGTGCCGTGACGATGGTGTCGCCATAGGCGAAGAACATGTTCATGGCGCCCACTTCCTCGATGTAGCGCTTGTGAACCCCGTCCAGCCAGAGCACCTGATCGAAACCCTTCTGCTTCGCCTCGAGCCCGGCCTTGAGCGAACTTGCGTAGTTGCCGCCGGTTTTCGCCTCGCCGGTTCCTCCGGGGACGGCACGCACGTACTTGTCCTCCACCATGATCCGGACCGGCTTGAACCCCTGCGGGTAGTAGGCGCCCACCGGGGAGAGTATCACGTAGAAGTAATAGTGATCCGAAGGCTTGATGCCGACCACCGGCTCGACCGCGATCATGGTCGGGCGTATGTATAATGAGGTGCCGTCCGCGCCCGGAACCCAGTCACGTTCCAGGGCTACCAGTTGCTCGATCCCCTGCAGAAAGAGCTCCTCGGGGAGCTCCGGCATGCAGAGCCTTTCGGCGGAGTGGTTGAAGCGGCGGGCGTTCATCTCGGGGCGGAACAGGGCGATGCTGCCGTCCTGCCATCTGTAGGCCTTGAGACCCTCGAAGATCTCCTGGGCGTAGTGCAGCACGAGCGCCGCCGGGTCGAGCACGAACGGCTCGTTCTTCTTGATGCGGGCGTCGACCCATCCCTGCCCCAGCTTCCACTCGATCAGCAGCATCCGGTCCGTGAAGATCCTGCCGAAGCCAAGTTGCGATTCATCGGTGAATTTTGCCTTCTTCTCCCCATCGCTCAAAGGTACTGTGCTAATCTCCATGTGGCTGAACCTCCGGTTTTTCGGCGCCAGGCGTCGCATTTGTTCGGTCTTTTCGTTTACCACATATCACCACGGACCGGCAAGCAATTTAACGGGTTGCGCAACCGGTAGCTGCAAGATATTCTCCCGCGCCCTATTGATTTTTTCCGGTGCGCTTGTTATATTGTTAGCGCTCACAGCTGTAGAGTGCTAAGCATCCGGACAGAACCGGAGACAAGGGGGAGAAGCCAACGTGACACATACGATGCCTGTACCCATAGACAGTCTTACCTTATATCTCTCGGAAATTAACAAGTTTCCGCTTCTTTCCGCGGATCAGGAACAGGACCTGGCGTTCAGGTTCCGCGCCGAGGGGGACCTGCAGGCGGCCCACACGCTGATCACCTCCAACCTGCGCTTCGTCGTGAAGATCGCGGGAGAGTACCGCTCCTACGGCATGAAGATGCTCGATCTGATCCAGGAAGGGAACATCGGGCTGATGATGGCGGTGCGCAAGTTCGATCCGGCCAAAGGGGTGCGCCTGATCTCCTACGCGGTCTGGTGGATCAGGGCCTACATCCAGAACCACATCATCTCCGCCTGGAGCCTGCTGAAGATCGGGACCACCCAGGCGCAGAGAAAGCTCTTCTTCAAGCTGAACCAGGCAAAGCAGGCGATCATCAACATGACCGGGGAAGGGGATCTCCATGCGGCCGCCATCTCGCTTGACGTGAAGGACGCAGAGGCGCAGGAGATGGAGCAGCGCCTGAGAGGCGAACTCTCGCTCGACGTCGCCATGCTGGAAGGGGAAGGGGCAACCTTCATGGAGAGCCTGCCGGACCTGCGGCAGAACCAGGAGGAACTGCTGGCAGACCACCAGGAGAATGTCCAGCTGGAGCAGGGGGTAGCGAGCGCGCTGCAAAATCTCAACGAGAAGGAGCGTTTCGTGATAGAGCGCAGGGTTGCTTCGGAGAGCCCGATGACGCTGCAGGAGATTGCCGACCACTTCTCCCTGTCCCGGGAGCGGGTGCGCCAGATCGAGGACGGTGCGCTGAAGAAGATGAAGCGCCTGCTTACCCCGCTGGTGTTGGCGCGGGAGGCTGCCTGAGGGCGAGAACTCCCGGTTTACAGGATAGATGAAGATGATAGGTAAAAGGGCGTCCCTAACAGGGCGCCCTTTTTTGTGAGGCAAGACTGGCGGCTAGGACTGCCATGCGCTCTGTAGCTCTCTCCCCTGCAGGTCGGGTTAGCGCAGCGTAACCCGACACCTCTACCCGATGCCATCACTGCACGTCGGGTTACGCCCTCCGGGCTAACCCGACCTACGCTCTACGCTCTGCCGCCATTCCCGCAGCGTTTATCGCGGCAGGAATGCCGCTGCTACAGTAAGGTTTTGTTAGCCCCTAGCTGATGAGTGCCATGACATCGTGGACAGATTTAAGTGCCACGACATCGTGGACGAGCCATAAAGGCCCCGAAATCAATTATTCCGTCGGCTCAAAGGAAACCGCCAGATGACAGTAAGTTGGCCACTTTAATCGCTCACGCGCTGACCGAAATAACAGCCGCTATCGACTGCTAGTCCACGAAGTTCTGGCACAATATTTCGTCCACGATGTCGTGGCACTTAACACCTAGCCCCTAGCCCCTAGCCTCTACGCCTTGAACCGACTCTCGGTCCCGGCCCTGAGTCTGGCAATATTCTCCCGATGCCTGAAGATGACGACGGCGGCAATCGCGAGCGCCATGATGACCAGCTCCTGCTTGCCGCCCATAAGCAGCATGATACCCGGGATCAGTGCCGCCGCGACGATGGAGGCCAGTGAAACATAGCGCCAGATGTAGAGCACCAGGGCGAAAATCACCAGAGCCAGCAGCACCGACAGCGGCGCGGTGCCGAGGAAGACGCCCAGCGCCGTCGCAACCCCTTTTCCTCCCTTGAAACCGAGGAAAACGGTGAAGACGTGCCCTAGCAAGGCTGCCAAGCCGATCGCAGCGATCCAGACGTCGGGCAGGCCGAGCCACTTGGCGATCAGCACCGGGATCAGCCCTTTCAGGCAGTCGCCGACCAGGGTGAGGATGCCGAGCTTTCTGCCTATGGTCCGGTACACATTGGTAGCACCTATGTTGCCGCTGCCGCTTTCCCGGATATTCACCCCCAACGCCTTTGCCAGCAGCAGGCCGGTCGGCACTGACCCAAGCAGGTAGGCGCCTATGAGAAGCAGTATCTCTTTCAAGTCTTTCTCCGTAACCTGTTGATCAAATAAGCGCGCATCCTACAGTATTTCAGGCTAAACTGCAAGGCGCGGGGCGTCCTGCCCCACCTTATGTTCGCTCATTTCATGTTGTCAGGGACGCGCAGGTTGTGATAGATATCCATGGGAAATTCCCTCACGGTTCATGCGGGTTTCACGGCTGTTGTTCAGGGGCCGTCCTCCCGAAGCCTCAGGCGCAACGTGACTCACCGCAGGAGTCGGACCTATGCCACTTAGGCGTTTTGCAATGATCTACAATCCGGCCAAGACCGTCGCCCTCGGGCTGGCACTTATGCTGATTTCGTGGCTGGTGGCAGCAGCGCTTGATGCGTTTTACCAGGGTGACGATTTTCTTGATCAGCTTTTACGTCCTGATATGGGGGACGCGGCGCTTCGCCTGCTGTTCATGGGAATACAGCTGATATTTCTGCTGTACATCGCCCGCACCATCGGCAGGTATCACCAGCAGGACGAACTGCTGGAAGAAGCGCTGCAGAGCGCCGAAAGGGAAAAGCTGCGGTCGCAGGAGATACTTGAGGCGGTAGGTGATGCCATCAGCATGCAGGATCTGGATCTGAAAATCCTGTACCAGAACCAGGCGCACAAGGAGCTGATGGGATCGCGCCTGGGCGAATACTGCTACAAGGCGTACCAGCAAAAGGATGCGGTCTGCAGCGACTGCCATCTGGTGCGGTCGTTTCTGGACGGCAAGAGCCACAGGATAGAGGCGAGCGCGCAGACCAGGCACGGCCTCAAGTTCACCGAGATCATCTCCTCCCCGCTCAGAGACGCGACCGGAAAGATCGTCGCAGGCATCGAGGCGGTCCGGGACATCACCGATCGGAAACTGGCCGAACGGGAGATACAGAGGATGAACGGCGAGCTGGAGCTGCGAGCCCGGGAGCTTGCCGATGCGAATCGCGAGCTGGAATCGTTCAGCTATTCGCTTTCCCACGATCTGCGCTCTTATATCACCCGGATCAGCACCGCACAGCAGATGCTTGTGGCCAGCGAGAAGGCGGACGAACTGGACACCGAGTACCTGTTGCAGAGCATCGACGATTCCTGCAGTGACATGGAGGAACTGATCGAGGCGATGATAACGCTTTCCCGGCTCTCGAGGCAGGAGATGCAGTGGGAAGAGGTGGCGCTGAGCGATCTGGTGCATGAGGTGATGCTGCATCTGCAGCATCAGGATCTGCATCGGCAGTTGACCTTCAGCCTACCGGACGGATTGACGGTGAAGGGGGACCGTCACCTGCTGAAGGTTGCGCTGGAAAACCTGCTGGGAAATGCCTGGAAGTATACGGGCGGGGTGCCCGTGGCACGGATTGAGTTCGGCGTAGCAGAGTCTGAAGGAAAGAGCTGCTATTTCGTACGGGACAACGGGGTAGGCTTCGACATGGCGGAGCGCGACAAGCTGTTCAGGCCTTTCCAGCGGCTGCAAAGCTCGCGGGGATTTCCGGGAACCGGCGTGGGGCTTGCTACTGTGCAACGGGTGATCAACCGCCATGGCGGCGAGGTCTGGGGGGAAGGGGAGCCGGGAAAGGGTGCCGTCTTCTATTTCACCCTTCCGGAGCGCGGCGCTTCATGAGAAGGGGCGGGGTGGATCAAAGGGGGGACCTTCCAGGGAACTTCATTGCTCCTGCATCGGCGGGGAGGGATGTCTTCTCGCCCCGGGATCCAGCTTCAGCACCACGAAGGTCATGGCGAGAAATACGGTGTCTCTTGCCAGCGCAATCCAGGGCGAGGTCTTGTCCCCTCCCTGCTTGAAGCAGCCGCAGTCTATGTCCAACCCGCGCACGATGGCGGAGGCGACGGCGGCCATGAAGACGACGTTGAGGGCGGCGATGATCAGCGCCCCCGCCTTCACCCGGTACCCCAAGACGAGTAGCACCCCGCAGAAGAGCTCCAGAAATGGGAGCACGGCCGCCGCAAGGTAATTCGCGAAGTAGGGGAGTATCTTGTAGGCCGCCACGCTTCCGGCAAAGGCAACCGGATCGGCGATCTTCACCACTGCAGCGTAGATGAAGATCGCTCCCAGGGTGACCCTGACGGCTGCCGGCAGATATCGCCTCAATCGGTTCATGTGCCCCCCGTCGCTACCGGGTACCCCGCATCGCGCCACTCCGGAAAGCCCCCTTCATAGACATAGACCGAAGCATAGCCGGCCTGCATCAGGAGCTTCCCCACTTCCATGCTGTCATGGCAGGAAAACCCGTTGCAGTAGACGATGATGGTGGCATCCTTGGGAACCTTCGCGCTGGAAGGGAAAGAAAGGTTCTTGCGGGCTTGATCCAGCGGCAGGATGATCGCCCCCGTGATGTGCCCCTCTGCGAAGCTCGCGGCATTCCTGGCGTCGACCAGTACCGCCTGCTTGGAGTCATGCATCTCTTTTACCTGCATGAGTCCGATCGGCATGGGAAGCTCCTCGCCTGTCGGTGCCGAAGGCTGCGCCTGCTGGGTCGCCTCGCCGCGCCAGGCTCCGGTAAGGAGGCTCCAGTTCCACGCCACCCCGGCGGACGCCGAGATGATGATGATCAGGCAGATTTCTGCCACTGTGATAAATCGGTCTCTTTTCAGCATAGCATCGATGGTTGCACCATCCTCCCACGCTCTCATTGACACAATATCTGTCGGGTCCGACACAAGCTTCGATTGTACGCAAAACCGGGATTCAGGTCAACCCACCTGCTTGATTAGTGCTAATCTCAGCATACTGCGCAAGCACCCCTTCTCCCTTTAGCTCTAATCAGGACCCACCTTGCCTCACCGCCGCTATTCACGGTTCCTCAAGCTCGCAAAAATCCCCTCGGTTGATGGAAACGGTGACGATTTTGGCGGCCGCGGCGACCGGGATGGCGAGCAGAATGCCCCAGAAGCCGAACAGCTCGCCCAGCGCCATCACCATGATGATGGTGAGAAGCGGGTTCAAATCCATGGAACGCTTGAAGACCAGCGGCTTGACCAGGTATCCCTCGAGAAAATAGATGCCGGCGAAGGCGGCTGCCACCTGCACCAGGGCTACTGCGCTTTGGAACTTGAGGTAGGCGAAAAACAGCGGCGGGATCAGGGCAAGGATGACGCCGATAAATGGCAGTACCGAGGCAAGTCCCGCGAAGATGCCGTTGAACAGGGCGTAGTCGACGTCCAGCAGAATGAGGACGATAGTGGAGAGGATGGCCACGATCAAGGAGATGATCAACTGCCCCTTCAGGTACCCCCCGATGCTCTCATTCACTTCGCGGCCCATCTCCAAAAGGGTGTCCCTGCGCCTCCTGGGGAGCCAGCCGGCGAGGGTCTGCTTGATCTCCTTCTTGTAGTGAAGCATGAAGAAGACCAGGATCGGGGAAAGGACCAGGTTGAACAGGTTGAACACCATGCTCGCCGCAGCGGCATAGACCCCGGCACCCAGGCCGGAGAAGAGCTTGTCCACTCCCTCCACGATCTTGTCGAAGACCCAGCTCCACTCCTGGGCGCCGTAGAGAGGCTCGAATTTCCCCTGCAGTTCCACTCCGAGCGCCTTCGCCTTTTGCAGGTAGAGCGGGAGGCTCGGGATGAGCTCCTGCCCGCGCAGGAAGAGAAACGGCACGAAATAGGAGAAGAAGAAGACGGAGAAGATGCCGAGGATCAGGTAAACGGCGATGATCCCCTGGATCCGGGAGAGCCTTTTCCGCTCCAGCAGCACCACGAAGGGGTCCAGGAGATAGGCGATGACGAAGGAGAGGAGAAAGCAGGACGCGGTGTGATGCATGGCGTGTCCCGCGGCGAAGAGCGCGGCTGCCGCAAGCAGGACAAGCACGGCTTTGTTGGTGGTGCTGCTCGGTGAAGGCATAGGCTCCTCAAGGGGGTGGCCGCTCTAGAAATCGCGCTCCGGCGGGTAGATGTCATGCTCTTCCAGCCAGTGGCCGGCGCGGCCGGTGATCAGTTCCTCCCTGACCGCCTGGAAGCGCTCCAGCTCCTCCGGATAGAAGGAGAGGATCTCGCTCAGCCTGCCGTGGGACTGCTTGCCGACGAAGGCGCGTACCAGCATCGCCTTCAGCCCTTCGTTGGCTACCCCCTGGATGAAGGAGTGCACCAGTTGGCGCTCCTGGCTGTAGTCGAAGCACGGGATCTCAAGGTAGCGCTCATCCTGGGACTCCACCTCCTCCCAGAACGGGTCGTCGTCGTAATCGGTCGGGACGGAGAAGACTTCGCCGGTCTCCCTGTCGAGGAAGTAGGTAAGTTCCGGGTCGCTGCTTTCAAAGGCCTCCATCAGGTCTTCCCAGACGATCTCAAGATTGCGCATCGCGTGCATCTACACCCCTTTGAAACAGATTGAGTCCGAGATTAAGATTAAGATTAGGGGAGCCCCCGAACAGATTGAGACTGAGATTAAGATTAAGATTAGGGGAGCCCCTGTTTCCTTTACCTTGAGCCCATTTTTGTATATATTGCCCGAATGCGCAAGATCTTCATCGCCGATGCCCACCTGAGAAGCCCGGAAGACGCCAATTACCGGACCCTGGTCCGCTTTCTGGAGACGCTTCCCCCCGACACCGATACCTTGTATCTGCTAGGTGACCTGTTCGAATTCTGGATCGGCAACCCGAACCCCGTCTACGGCCATTACCGGGAAATCGTGGACTGCCTGAAGGGGGTGAGGGGGCGCGGCGTGCGGATCGTCTACTTCGAGGGAAACCACGATTTCCACCTCGACCGCTTCTTCGGAAAACAACTGCAGGCGGAGGTGCACAAGTCGGGTGCGGTCGTGGAGATCGGCGGACAGAAGGTCTATCTGTGCCACGGCGACCAGATCAACCACGAGGATTACCGCTATCGAGCCTTCCGCTTGCTGCTGCACAACCCGGTAACCAAGGTGCTGGTCCCGCTCTTCTCCCGGCGGATTGCGGCCCACGCGGCGGCAACGCTGTCACGGCGCAGCAGCAGCAAGCGTGCGGCCAGGCGGGCGCGCTGGGATTACCGTGTGGTACTCGATTCCTTTGCCCGCAAACGCTTCGCCGCAGGTTGCGATGCGGTGATCACCGGCCACTACCACCTGCCGATAATGAAGAGGGAAGAGGGGCATCTCTTCATCTCGGTCGGGGACTGGATCAGCCAGTTTTCCTACGTGCAATGGCTGGACGGCGAATTCACCCTGGAAACCTTCGCCTAAGCGTCAATCGTCAATCGTCCTGTAGAGCTTTGCCAAGCCGTTAATTGTCAATTGTCCATTGTCAACTGTCAATTGTCCTAATCGTCTTCCATCCCGAAGAGCCTCAAATACCCCGCGACCCGCTCGTCGAGGCTCGCTGCCGCAATCCTCCCGCAGATCTCGTCCGGGCGGTAACCCCGGCATACCGCAGGGCGCTCCTGGTAGATGTTGCAGTTCAAGGTGTCGGAGAGGTGCCGGCATCTCTCCCCCGCCCTCTTCCCCAGCGTGCTGATGTCCGGCGCGACGCAGCAGGTCCCGCACCTCAGGCACTCCATAGCTTCACCCGCACCCCGTAACTGCGCCCGCACTCGGTAACTCCATCCCTACCTGAAGAACGCCTCCAGCGCCTGCTCACCGACCGAGGTCGCCTTGATGCGCCACTTGTGCTGGTTGATCACCAGGACGGCGAGGGCGATCTGCGGGTCCTCCATCGGGGCGTAGGCGGCAAACCAGCTGTAGTGGCCGGCCGGGTCGTCGCCGTCGATGGAACCTGTCTTTGCCGCCACGCTGACCGAGGCGAGCATCGGCCTCCCCCTTCTGTCGTGAAAGGCCCTGCGCGAGGTGCCGGTTTTCACCGTGGTGGAGAGCATGTGCGCCAGGGAGGCTGCGGTCTCCGGGGTGAACACGGTCCTGAGCGCCTGCGGCTTGTGGCTGTAGACCAGCGTCCCCTTGGCGTCCCGGATCTCGTTGGCCAGGGAAGGGGCCATCATGACGCCGCCGTTGGCCACGGTGGCCATGATGGCGGCGGCATGGAAGGGAGATCCCTTCACGTCGTGGTCCAGCCCCGCGCCCATCCGCATCAGTTCGTCGACGCTCCCGGGCGCCGGTGCCGTGCTCGGGACCACGGGCGATCCGGGGAAGATGTTCTGGTTGAAGCCGTACCTCCCGGCGTATAAAAGCAGCGGGTCGCGCCCGACCACCTCGCCCGCCAGCCTTCCGAACACCGGGTTCACCGATTTCCCCATGGCGATGGAAAGCGGCATCTCCTGGTTCCCCCGCGCCCTGACCCGCCAGTACTTCGGGTTCTCCGAGGTGAGCCGTCCGTTGAAGGCGAACGGCGTGTCGGCGGAGACCTTCTTTTCCTCGAGCGCCGCCGTGGCGGTGATGATCTTGAAGAGCGACGCCATCGGGTACACGTTGTAGCAGGCTCCCTTCTCCCACCCGGGCTGCAGCGTCGAGTGGGAGACGGTCGCAAGGATCCGGCCGGTCTTGGGCTCCAGGGCCACGAAGAGCCCGTAGGGAACCTGGTACTCCTTCATCAGCTTCTCGACCCTGCGCTGCATCGGCTCGTTGATGGCGTAGACCACCGTCCCCCCTTGCGCCAGAGGTGCGCTGAAGGTCCCCCCCTGCTCGCTGGCGTTCGGATACGCCTCCGCGGCCAGACGGAAGGCCCCCCAGTTGTCCACCCGGGACAGCGGGACGGGGGGCGTCTTGGCAATGGAGCCGGCAGGTTTCGGGCGGGGAGAGCCAAAGAGGGAGAGGATCGGGAAACTGGCGAGTATCAGCGCCACTATCGGCAGGATGATCTTGAGCCGTCTCTTCTGGGGCCTGCTCTCCTGCAGATTCTTGAAGGCGTTGCGCCCTTCCTGCCCCTTCGCCGTGCCTGCACCCCGTCTGCGTCGCTTGTTGTCTATGTCTTTAAAATCTTGCATATCCCGCTCTGCGTCATCAGTTTAATCGCGCCACTATATGTCAACTGATCCCCCTTTGTCAACGTCGGGGGGGATCTTTTCTCCGCTGGCCAGATCCTTCACCGTGACCCCTTGCAAGGCGGTCCGGACGGCGTCGTCCACCGTCTCCAGGATCTGCTGCGCCTGCTCTTCACCGCTGATTGTGCAGGTAGCGCCCCGGCTTTTCAGGGAGAGCAGCACCTGGGCGAGCGCGATCCGATCCAGCTCCCGGGCGGGGTAGTAGGTGCCCCGGGCTCCCTGCACGAGGAAACCCGCCTCGGTGAGATGCAGCAGCGTGTCGCGCACGATGCGAACCGGCATGCGGAGCTTCACGGCGAGGTGCTGCTCGCCCCAGCCGGGGCCCCCCTCGTGAAAGGCCGCCGCGACGTGCCGAAGGGCCGCCAGCGCCACCAGTTCCTTGAGGGAGTGGCTGATGCCGCTGCCGCGGATATCCCTTCGGAAGGTGCGCAGGTTCTGGTGCGCCGCGACCACCTCCATGCCGAAGATCACGATGCTCCAGCTGACGTAGATCCAGACCATCAGGATCGGCAGCGCCGCCAGCGTGCCGTAGATGGCGTTGTAGTTGCCGGCCCCGACCTGGAAGTTGATATAGCACCACTGGGCCAGTTGCCAGAGCGTCCCCGCCAGCACGGCGCCTACCAGTGCCGAACGGTAGCGCACCCGGGTGTTCGGGATGAAGATGTAGAGCAGGAACAGGGCGGTCCAGACGATCAGATACGGGGTGAAGCCTAGCAGGAGCAGGAACAGATCCCCCAGGTAGGTGTACTCCAGGAGCCAGTCCACCAGCCTCTGGCTTTGCAGGGTCGTGGTGATGCTGGTCGCCGCCAGCATGAGCAGCGGCGCGCTCACCAGTACGCTCAGGTAGTCGCTGAACTTGCGGTAGAAGGTGCGGGTCTCGGCGACCCCCCAAACCGAGTTGAAGGCCTCCTCGATGTTCCCCAGCATGTTTATCGAGGTGTAGAGCAGCGCCACGATGCCGATCGCCCCGACCGAACCCATGTTGGTGTTGTCTATGTAGCTGATGACCCGGGTCACCACCACCTCCGAGCCTGCCGCCATCTGGTTCAGGAGCAGGGGGGCGAGCCGGTTCTGTGCGCCCAGCCCCTTCAGCACCGAGAAGGCGAGTGCCAGCAGAGGGACGATGGAGAGGAGCGTCGTGAAGGAGAGGGCCGTGGCGCGCAGCAGGGAGTTGTTGGCGAAGAAGTTCGAGGAGGCGAAGCTTATGAACTGGAGGAACTGGATCGATCTCCCCTTGACCCCGCCTGCCGCGTCCGGGTCGAGTTCCCAGACGCTCTTGGAGAAAAACCGCCGCTTCCCGCTAGATCTGTTCATAAGCCAAGGCCTTTTAAAGACAGGTTAAGGTTAAGATTAAGATTAAGGTTGAGATTAAGACTCTGGTTGAGGCGGCTTGAGAGGCCGAGACGGGTGGGTTGAAGCGTAAGGATGGTCGGCGCAGGGGAATGAAAAAAGCCCACCTAGGTGGGCTTTTTTGCTGCCGCGCTGCTTAGAGCGCCGCCTTCTGCTTTTCCTTTTCCCGCTCCATCGCCTCTTTGCCGGCTTCTATCGCGGAGGAGATGATGTTCTTCTTCTCCAGCACGACCTCCTTGCCGTCTTCGTAGCTCGCCCTGATCTTGTCCTGCGCCTCATTGGCGTATTCCTTGATCTTGTCGACGGCGTCGTCGGCCAGGTCCTTTATCCTGCCGCGCATCTCCTCGCCGGTCTTCGGTGCCAGCAGCAGCGCGGCCCCAACTCCGACAGCTGCACCAGCGACAAACGAAAGCAGCATGGTACCAGTTCCAATATCCTTTGCCATGATAATTACCCCCTTATTTTTTAATTATTCTATCAGCAATAAATTTACCTGCAACCCGCGCGCCGGTCACCCAGGCGGAGGAACCGGCGACCACCTGGGATGCGACTCCGATTATCTTGTTTATCATGCGGATATTGTGACCCGCATGGCCGAGCTCGTCAAGGAGCAGGTTCACCCCGTCGGCATTGGCCGCAGCCGAACTGGTCACCACCTGGATGTCTGCCACGGTGTCGCGCAGCTCCTTGATGAGGGGCCGGATCTCGAGCTGCAGCGATTCCGTAGTGGCGCGCAGGGAGATCGCGGTTTTCTTCATCTCCAGCAGAACCGGGATCAGGCAAACAGCCAGGGCCACAACTGCTACCGCCGTCACTGCCGAGGTTATCTGTAGTAAGAGCATGTGATCCTCCTGGTATTACTCATGGGTAGGTTGGTGGCGCTGCTGCGGGAAGGGGCGAAAAAAATCGGGGAGGCCGCTGAATTGCCGGCCTCCCCGTTTGCTGCAGTAGTTGTTACTTCTTCACCGGTGCGCCCTTCCTGGCAGGAGCAGGTGCAGCCTTTTCGGCGGGTTTAGCCTCACCCGTCGCAGGCGCGGCGGCAGCCGGCTGGCTCCAGCGGTTCAGGTCGTGAGCGATGCTGTGGCACTCGGAGCATTTCGGGAACTTCGCCATGATGGCGGCCGGGTGCGGTTTCACGTGGCACTGGGTGCACTGCGGCACCATCTTGTGCTTGGCCTGGTGGCAGTAGACGCAGGCAAGCTTGCTGTGCTTGGCAGGGCTTGAAGCGAGCAGCTTGGCGGCCTTGGAATGGCAGGCGGCGCAGAACTTGGTGGGCGTGTCGGCCTTGTAGGCCACGTCCTTCGGCATGTGGGCCTGGTGGCAGACCTTGCAGTCCTTCTGCACCATGTCGGCGGAGTGGGACTTGTGGCACTGGGTGCAGTCCGGAATCTTGCCGTGCACGTTGTGGCAGAAGGAGCAAGCGAGGGCGGAGTGCTTGCTCTTGAAGCTGCGCAGCTTCTCGATCTGCGGCGTGTGGCAGGTGAGGCACGGATCGGTGACGTTGTTGCCGAACTTGATCAGCTTCGGGGTATGGGGGTTCGAGTGGCAGCCGAGGCAACCCTGAAGTTTGAAGTGCGGCTTCCCTTCGTGGCACTGGCTACAGAGCGGGATCGGCTTCTTCACCTTCGGCGGATGACCCAGGTGGCACTCCTGGCAGGTGACCTCGGTCTTGTGCTTGCCGCCGGCCGCCGCGATGTCCTTGGGCGGTTTTTCGTGGCACTTCACGCAGTCACTGCTCGATAGCGTTGCCGTAGGCTGTGCAGGATCGGCTGCTGCCGCCGTTCCGATACATGCGAACAGTACGAACGCCGAAATAAGGTTTAACATTTTTGCTACTCTCATTGCCCCCTCCTTGGTATTAAATCCCAGTTAATAATAATCGAAGGATTTATATACCGTCTTGAGGTGGATTGTCAAGGGATTAGGCGCAGTGGCGACTGGATGCTGGTACTGATTACGGTCTGCCCGGATCATCCGGCATCAGGATTAGGCCGGAATCGATGCAGATCTACCGGTAGGCGGATTAGATGAATTACTGGAAATTATAAATGGAGCACAAACTGAAGGAGAGGCGCATCCAATCGTCCCGGCAATGAAAGCCTGCAGCCGGATGCTAGATCGCCCTCGGCAGCCATGAAGATGAAGATCGGTGAGAGACGCCAGGGTGCTGCTGTTTCGAGGCTGCTGCTGGTCGGGAACCTGGATCAGGACGAGCCGTCGTTCGCGTTTAGCCGTCAGATCGCGGGATGGGCCAGCGTGCCGTGGATCGGTATGCTGTAGACTCCGGGGGAGCTTAGGTACTTGGTTAGGAGCAGGAAGACGAACTTCTGGCGTTCCAGGAAGGCGGGCTTTGGCATCATCTCCATGGTGAGGTTGAGAACCGAGTTGCCGAGCGGCTTGCTGAGCAGGGTGTCGCCCTTCAGCCGCACATAGATGCCGTCGCCGTTCAGGGTGAAACTCTTGAGCACCGCTCGTCCCTTTTCTATATTCAGGGCGCCGCGCACCTCCTTGTAGGAGGCATCCGGAAGGGGCATCTCGCCGATCTTGATCCCGGCCAGCTCGGCACCGCGCAGCTCCAGCTGCAGGTCACCCTCGCCGACCCCCTTCCTGGTGACCATTTTGCCCGTTAAACGCAGCTCCCCTGCGACCCGCGCCCGGGCGACCGTGGTGAAAAACGGGACATCCTCCAGGCGCACGCCGCGGCACTGCAGGTTCCAGCCGGAAGCCTTGCCGAGGTCGATGTCACCTTCCAGCTCGCCGGCGCCGATCTTCCCGCCGTAGCAAAGCCGCACCTTTCCGGTCAGAAGCGGCAGCAGCTTGAGGCCGACCCGCGCGTCGCGCAGCTTGAGCAGCGATCCTTTGGCGCAGGAGAGTTCCACGGCATCGGCCTTGAACCCGAACGGGAAGCGTTTTGCGAACCCGGTGCAGTCGAGGGTGTAGCCGGCGTTGTCGGCGACCCGCACCAACGCCCCTTTGATCGCGTCGTTGGGGGTGAAGAGCAGGGTCAGCAGGACGAAGCAGATGATGGCTGCGGGGATGCCGCAGGAGAGGTAGAGCGCGCGCCGTTTCATCGGGCTCCCGCCGGCGCCGGCTTGATCAGGGCGATGGTGAGGGAGATATCGAGCCTGGAGGGGTCGTCGAAGCGCTGCCTGATCAGGGCCTTCTTCACCGTGACCGGCCNNTCACCCTTGACCGGCTTGATCTGGCTGCCGCGCCCCTTGATGCCGATCTCCTCGATGATCTTGGCCGGCGAGTCGTCCGGCCTGGTGGCGAGCAGCCTGTTGCTGAGCCGCTGCGCGCCGAGGTTCGCCGCCTGGTAGCGCAGCTTCAGCTTCATCATTTCGGCGATGTCCGACTCGCGTGCCACCCTCTTTTTTTCCAGGGCGGAGATCCTGCCGTTGATCGCGGAGAGGGCGACGGCCACCAGTAACAAAAGCGCCAGCAGGATGCCGATCCGCTGCCGGGTCCGGCTCTCCATCCGCTGCAGCGTGGCTATCAGCTCTTCCCGGGTCATCGGGTCACCCCCTTCATTTTGCCGTGGAAGTTGAAGGTGACGCTGCCGTCGGGCCGCGACTTGATCTCGCTCACCTCGGCCCCGTCGAAGAGTCGCGCTGCCCTTCCCTTGAAATCGGTGGCAGCCTGGATACTCCTGGCATCTCCCTTCAGGCGGACCTCCGTGCCGTCCACCTCCGTTTCGTAGAAGCCCCCCACGTCGTCACCCTTCACCTCGGCCAAATCCTTCAGCAGCTTGAGCAGGTTGCTGGAGGTCTTGGCCCCTTCCAGCCTCTTGATCTCCGAACGCAACTCCGACACCTCGTCGACCGCCTTTTTCCGGGCCGGGAAGATCTCCTTGTAGATCCCTCTGATCGAGAGCTCCAGCGAGGCCAGGTCCCGTTTCACCAGGTAATAGCGCACGCCGCTTTCGGCGAAGAGGAGAAGCACCAGGGCTGCCGCCAGGATCATGCTGATACGGAGCCTTTTGTAGAGCTTCTGGTTTCCCGCGGTGTAGGCGAGCGCGCCCCTGCGCAGGTTGAGCGCGGACCCCTCGGCAACCGCTGCCGCCACGGCGTAGGCCCCGGCAAGATCGTGCGCCGCGTGGGCGTCGTCGCCGAAGGCCTCGGAAAGCCCCCGGGTCGCCTGCGCCAGGGATGCGCTCTCCTTGGAGCTCCCGGCGTAGCTGATCATCTGGTCCAGCTCAACCGCGTGCGCGAGTTCCAGCGCCGCCACGGTCCTTGCCAGTTCCGCCTCTCCCGAGCCCGGCGGCAGCGCCCTGAAGTAGATCGGTACCCCGTCCCGGAAGGCCGCCAGAGCCTCCCCGTCGGTCACCGCCACGCTCCCCGTTGCGGGTGCCAGCTTGTTCCAGTGGAAAAGCGAGGCGGTCACCAGTTCCGGCTCGAGCCCGGCCTGCTTCAGAAGATCAATCTTCTCGGCCAGCTCCTTGCTGCGCCCCCAGACCGCGAGGAACCTTCCCTCGGAGAGCGGGAGCGCGTCGAAGGCGAGCGCGTCCGTGTCGAGCGCCGTCTCTCCTTTCAGCTCCAGCGGCAGGAGCTCCCTCACCTTGGCCCGGTCGGTGATCGGCAGTTCCAGCTCGCGCATGAAGAGCAGCGCCGGCGGCAGTGCCAGGACCACCCTCTGTTCCGCCGCAAGCGCCGAGGCGTCCACCAGGATCCGGGCCAGTTCCCCCTCACCCCCCTCCAGCGGGTGGCGCTCGGCGCAAAGGAAGCCGACACCCCCCTTTTTAGGTCGGAAGCTGGCCAGGATCAACTCGTTCCTTTTCAGCTGTACGATCAGGATATCCATCAATATTCTCTCCAATAAAGCACGGTCGGTTTCAGCCCGTCCATCTTGACCACCGCCTCGGCAACGCTCACGCTATCTCCCACCTTACCCTCGGCGCGGATCCGGTAGATCGTTCCCTGGTAGACCACCCGCAACTGCAGCGATTGAACAAGGGTGTCCAGCCCGGGAATCTCGGACAGACTTTTTATCGGCTTGGTCTTGCGGTACTCCAGGATGCGCTCCACCAGGTCGCCGCTCATGAGCTTCTCGTCCAGCGCGGCAAGGAGCTCCTTGGGGGCGGTGTTTATGTTGATCGGCGTCGCCACCCCGGAGGCGGCCGCGCTCCCGTAGACGGTGACGCAGGAACTCAGCTTGGCCAGCACCTCGGGGGTGAATCCCTTCACCAGCGCGAGTTCCTCGACCGTGTCGATGCTTTCGTCATGCGCCTGGTAGGGACTCTTCAAGGCCGAGTAATAAGCCGTCTCGGCGCCGTTTGGCCGCGGTACGGCGTCGGTGTCCGCCCAGTCCGCCATTGCCTCGTAGAGCTCCGGCGAAAGCTTCAAATGCGTCAAGAGCCGCAAGAAGATGGGCTGGAAAGTGTCATTGCTGACGCCGCTTGGCAGGGCGACGGAATTCAGGTCCAGCTTGCCGCTCTCCTCCTCGATGCTGACCGAGACGGTCCCCTCTCCCAGGGGGACGACCTGCGGCTTGGCCCAGATTTCCAGCAGAGAGGTGAACGGCTCCCCTTTCCTCATCAGGGTGGAGCTCTGCAGCAGCTTGATCCCGCCTGCTATCCCCGACTCGGCAAGGATCCCCGCCTGCTGGGAGGCGACGAAGTTGTGGCTGTGGGAGGTGTCGACATAGACCTCGCTCACGAACTCGACCAGGAGCGCCACGAGCAGCGCCGTCACGATGAGCGTGATGACCAGGGCAAAGCCCCGCTCCCCCCTCATTGCACCGACCTCGCCCTCGGGGAGGCAATGGTGCTGAACAGCTGGCCCCCCTTCATGGTGATGGTGACCCGGACCCGTTCCGGCAGCATGCGGTTCAGCTCCGGCGCGGTATCCCAGCTCTTCACCCATTTGCCGCCGTCGTAGCACTCGACCAGGAAACCCTCGATGACGTCCATTACCGGATAGGGAACGCTCTTGACGCTCGGTGAGAGATAGGGATCTCTCGACTCCCGCATCAGCGTGAGGACACCTTCCCTCTCCTGTACCGAGTAGCGCAGCAGGGTCAGGTCCGAGGCGGGGGCCGGATCGATCCGGGGCGAAGCGATGGCGGTGAACTCCAGAAGGGACGCCGGCTTGCCGAAGCTGTCCCGGTCTTCCACCACCAGGTGCAGCCGCTTGTTCTTCTTGTTGAAGAAGGCCGAGGCGAGCTCGCCGTGCAGCTTTCCGAGCGTGGTCGACAGCTCCCGGCGCTGTTCGATGCGGGCTCCCCCCTTTTCCCGTGCGGAGACGACCGAGAAGTAGGTGCCGTAGAGGGCTCCGGTCAGGATGACGAGAAGCGTCAGCGCGACCAGCAGCTCTATCAGGGTGAACCCCTTGTCGTTATTGAGCATTTTGCGGTGCATATTGCACAAGTGAGAGCCTTTTTCTCTCCTCGTTCCAGATAACCGTCAGGCGGACCCGGTTCAGCCCCGGGATCTCCGTCTCCGAGATCTCCCGCTCCCATTTGAGCGCCGGGTGGTCCGGGGCGAAACTCCCCTTGTTCTCGGTCTGCCCGGCGAAGTCGGGATCGTCCAGCTTGGCGCGTCCAAGGAGTACCGCGGTGGTCTCCTCGGCATCCTGGCCCACGATGGAGAGATGGTAGTTCAGCGAGGAGATCACGGTAAGGAGCACCCCCGCGGCTATGGAGAGTGCGATCATCACCTCCAGAAGGGTGAAGCCTCTCACGACGCCGCCTCCTGGTACCCTTCGAGCACCTTCACCTTGCCGCCGGAAGGGTAGGCGATCACGGTGTAATGCTGCTTGCCACCCTTCAGGTGGATGATGATGCCGTCCCGGTTGCCCCCCGGGCCGAAGTGGATCAGGACCTCCCCCTCGGTGACCCTGCCCAGCTGCGGGTCGGTCACGTCCTCTATGCTGATCCCCTCTTCCACCAGCTGCCGGCTAATGAACTGGTCGTCCGGCGTCAGTTCCTCGCCCGTTGCGGAGATCTTCGAGATCCTGGTGCTGCTCTCGGTCAGGTTCAACTGCAGGCGGTACACCCCCTTGGTGATGACCGCCTGGTCGTTCAGGAACCGGATTCCGCTGGCGAGATTTCGGGCGGAACTCTTCAGTTTGCCGGCTTCGGTGTCAGGAAGGCGCGGGATCACGAGCGCCGCCGAGATCGCGAGGATGACGATGACCACCATCATCTCGATCAGGGTGAATCCAGCCTGCAGCGGGTATTGAGATTTCAGTTGTGGTTTTGACAGCTTTTCTGCTCCCGCAGCGGCCTGAGAAGAAGTGATCGCATCCTCGCCGCCACTTCCGAACTCCGGCCCCCTGACCTACTTCATGCTCCAGTTCTCGATGTCGGCGTTCTTCCCTTCGCCGCCGCGCACGCCGTCGCCGCCGAAGGAGAACAGGTCGTAATCGCCGTGTTCGCCGGGGGAGAGGTAGACGTAGTCGGCGCCCCAGGGATCCTTCGGCACGTTCTTGTTCTCAAGGTAACCTTCGGACTTGTAGTTGTTCGGGATCTTGCCGGCCGTCGGTTTGGCTACCAGCGCCTGCAACCCCTGCTCGGTCTCCGGGAAATTCCCGGTATCGAGCTTGTAGAGTTTCAGCGCCGTCTCCAGGTTCCTGATCTGCACCTTGGCGTCGGCGATCTTGGCGTCGTCGCTCCTGCCGATGATCTTCGGGCCGACCAGTACGGCCAGAAGGCTCAGGATGACGATGACCACCATCAGTTCGATAAGCGTGAAGCCGCGGCTCTCTTTCAAAGTTTTAAACATGCATGAACCTCTCAAGTGAAATGAACTTCGTTTAATAAGTCGGGTCCAGGTTCAGCAAAACCCTGGTTGTTTGCCTCACATCCTTGCAAAGCCGATAAGCCTTTCCTGCCAAAACCTTGTCAGCACTTTCCCCGGGGTAACGAAAATCAATAGCAAAAGCGTTGAGCATATGAAGCGATGGCCGGATCGTTTCAAGAAGTGGATAAGAAGGGATGATCTTGTCCAGTAATGCGGAGAGGTTGTGGGTTTTACCAAACTCGATCTCCTCTTCCTGCAACATGGCCTTCAGATACTTCTCTACGCACTGCTGAGTGTGGAAGCAGACTGCATCATAATTTGGGGCTTTTCTCGCTCGCAGTTCCCTACCCGCGGTAGAAAAATCCCCTTCAGCTTTCAGGACCCACTCTTCAGTGAGAAGCTTCATAAAGAACCTTCCCTTTCCGTACCACCTCCTGCAAGAAAAAATCGTGCAGTTCCAGGCGCGTTGCCAGTTGCTCGGGTGTCCTGACGATCAGATCAACTGGCAGGGTTGGGTGCACCTTCTCCAGGATTTCCATCGATTTGTATATCGGCTGGCCTTCAAATCGGAGTACTACCAGCAGATCCAGATCGGAGTCCTCACAGGGGTTTCCGTAGGCATAGGAACCGAAGAGGATGATTTTCTCCGGCCTGCAGCTAGCGGCTATCCGAGCGGCTATGTCATCAATCTGTTTCTGAGTAATCATGCGGATACCCCGTTGCTGCATTTCGGGCAGATGTTGCAGGTTTGCCCTTGTGTGTAGGGGTGAAGTCGTTAATTCTACTTTACTTCACCAACTGGTTCAGCTGGAAAATCGGGAGCAGCACGGCGAGCACCACGAACCCTACGCAAAGCCCCATGCCTAGCACGAGCAGCGGCTCCAGGAGCGCCATGGAGCGGGTCACGCTGGCGTTGAACTCCTTCTCGAAGGCGTCCCCCGCCTTGATCAGCATCCGGTCCAACTCGCCGCTCTTCTCCCCCACGGCAGCCATGTGGGTGAGAAGCGGCGGGAAGAGCGGGCTCTGCTTGAGCGCCGAGGAGAGGCTTCCCCCCTGGATCAGGGTTTCCCGGGCAGTGGCGAGAAAGGAGCGGTATTCCCGGTTCACCACAGCCTCGCCGGTGATCTCCATCGCTTTGATGATCGGGACGCCGCTCGCCAGCAGCAGCCCCAGTACCTTGGCAAAGCGCGACAGTATCAGCCGCTGCCAGAGAGCCCCCAGCAGCGGGAGCTTGAGCAGAAACCGGTCCCGCTTCTTGAGAAGTTCCTCGTGCCGTGAGAGTTTCTTCCCTGCCGCAAACAACCCGATGCCGATCAGAATGAGCAGCCACCACCCCTTCCTGACCAGCGTGCTCACCTGAATCAGGACCACGGTTATGAAGGGGAGGGCGGCCTTGCTTTCCTGGAACACGGCAACGATCTTCGGTACCACGAAGGCGAGCAGAAAGAGCATCACGGCTCCCCCCACCAGCACCATCAGTATCGGATAGGCTAGGGCGGTGGTCACCCGGCTTCTTACCTCGGCCTGGTCCTCCTGGAACTCGGCAAGCCGCTCCAGTACGACTTCCAGGGCGCCGCTCGCCTCGCCTGCCGCGACCATGCCGACGTAGCTCTCGGAAAAGACCGCGGGCTCCGCGGCAAGGGACTGCGCCAGTCCCTGCCCCTCTGCGAGCCGGTCCCGCACCCGTCCGAGCACCCGCTTCAGTTCCCCGGGCGCTTCCTGCTCCCAGAGTGTCGACACCGCTTCGTACACGGGTACCGCGCTCCCCAAAAGGGTGGCGAGTCTCCTGGTGGCAAGGGAGAGCTCGGGGACGCTGACGCGGGAGCTGAACAGCTTCTTGCCGCCGGTGTCGAGCGCCGGTGCGATCTCCTTGGCGTAGAGCCCCTTCTGCTTCAGATGGAGCCTCGCCTCGTTCAGGGTGGCTGCATCGACCGTCCCGGAGACCTCGCCGCCGCCGGAGTTGAAGGCGCTATAGCGAAAGGTCGGCATAATCGTCCTGGGTCACCCTCAGGACCTCCTCGATGGTTGTGATCCCCTGCGCGGCCTTGGCCAGCCCGTCTTCCCGCAGGGTACGCATCCCCTTGGAGACGGCGTACTCCTTGATGGCGCCCGAGGAGGCCTGCCGGATGATCATGGAGCAGAGCTCGGCGTCGATCGGCAGCAGCTCGTAGATCCCGATGCGCCCGATGGAGCCGAGATCGAAGCACTTTTCGCAGCCGCGCCCGCGGTACAGAAGCGGCGGCAGCTCGACCCCGGGATAGCTGCGGTCCGGGAGGTAGGATTCCTTGCAGTGCGGGCAGATGACACGCACCAGCCGCTGGGCCAGCACCGCGGAGAGCGACGAGGCGACCATGAACGGCTCGATTCCCATGTCGATCAGCCGGGTCACGGCGGTGGCTGCGTCGTTTGTGTGCAGCGTGGAGAGCACCAGGTGGCCGGTAAGGGAGGCCTGCATGGCGATCTCGGCGGTCTCGGCGTCGCGGATCTCGCCGATCATGACGATGTCCGGGTCCTGCCTGAGGATGGAGCGCAGCCCGTTGGCGAAGGTGAGCTCGATCTTCGGGTTCACCTGGATCTGCCCCACCCCTTTCAGCTGGTACTCGATCGGGTCCTCGACCGTGATGATGTTCTTCTCGGGAGAGTTGATCTGGCTGAGCGCGGCGTAGAGCGTCGTGGTCTTGCCGCTCCCCGTAGGCCCTGTGACCAGGATGATGCCGCTGGTGCGGCGGAGCAGCCGCTCCATGAAGGCGTCGTTGGCCTCGGAGAGGCCGATCTCGCGCAGGCTCAGGATGCCGCGCTGCTTGTCCAGAAGCCTCAGCACCACGCGCTCGCCGAAAAAGGTCGGGATCAGCGAGACGCGGATGTCGACATCGCGTCCGGCCACCTTGACCCGGATCCGGCCATCCTGCGGCAGCCTCTTCTCGGCGATGTTCAGTCCGGACATGATCTTCACCCGGGAGGTGAGCGCCTCCTGAATCACCTTGGGCGGCGAGAGCATCTTGTAGAGCAGGCCGTCGATCCGGAAGCGGACCTCGAGCTCGCGCTCGAACGGCTCGATATGGATGTCGCTGGCGCGCTCCTTGACCGCCTGGAACAGGATCGAGTTCAAAAGCCGGATCACCGGCGCCTCGTCGGTAAGCTCCATCAGGTCGCGCGGCTCGTTGAACGAGGTGGCAAGCGCCGAGAGCTCCTCGCCTTCCAGCTCCTCGACGACCTCCTGGGCTGAGCCGGAGAGCCTGGAATAGAGGCGGTTCACCGCGTCGAGGAGGACCGGACGCGGCACGGCAACGATGGAGACCGGAAGGCCGAAAAGTCCGGCCATCTCGTCCACCGCCAGCAGGTTCGCCGGGTCGGCGCTGGCGGCGACGATGCACCCTTGCGCTTCGTGAAGCGGCAGCAGCAGGTTGTTGCGCGCGAAGTTGAGCGGGATCCGGGTCACCAGCGCACCGTCCACCTTGCTGTCGTCGATCTCCGCCTGGAACGGCAGGCCGAGCCGCTTTGCGATCTGTTCTATATCCATCGTTTCTGCCATGAGTGAAATCCGGGAAAAGGCCGTTCTACGTTCTATATTCAACTTAGAACGTAGAACGGGTTATTTAGTTTTCAGCGACTGCTCGATGTCGATCGGCGCGTTCTTTTTCACCGCGTCGCTGAAGGTGTCCTTCTGGAAGTACGACACCTCTGCCATGTCGCGCGCGTCCTTGATGATGCGCGGGGTGAGCATGATCAGCAGGTTGGTCTTCTCCCGCCTGGTGTTCTTGGTCTTGAAGAGCCAGCCCAGGAAGGGGAGGTCACCCAGGAACGGGATCTTGCTCTCGGTCACCTGGTCCGTGTCCTGGATCAGACCGCCTATCACGACGGTGTCGGTGTTCTTCACCACCACGGAGGTCTTGGCGGAGCGCTTGGTGCTGCCGAGGTTCGGATTGGTTGCGGTGCCGAAATCCTTGACCGCCGAGATCTCCTGGTAGATGTCGAGTTTGATGTAGTCACCCTCGCTGATCTGCGGCTTGATCTTCAGGATGATACCGGTGTCCTTTCTTTCGATCGACTGCTGCGACAGACCGGTGGAGGTCAGGTTGGTGCCGGAGAGGAAGGGGACGTTCTCGCCCACGAAGATCTCCGCTTCCTTGTTGTCGCTCGTCATGATGTTGGGCGTGGAGAGGACGTTGAGCGCGCCGTTGGTCTGGAGCGCCTGCAGCACCACGGGGAAGTTTGCGGCGCTGCTGAAGGCGCCCAGGTTGCTAAGCGACAGCCCGGCCGCGCCGAGGGGGGAGAGGGAGGAGACGAGGCTTGCGAAGGAGCCGAAGGGGTCGAAGCTTGCCGCCGTCGAGACGGAACCGCTGGAAGCCGCACCCACGAAACCCCACTGTACCCCCAGTTCTCTCGCCTTGTTCAGGGAGACCTCCGCGATCATCGCCTGGACGAAGACCTGTTTGTTGCGGCGGTCCAGCTTCTGGATAACCTGCACCAGGTTCTGGTAGTCGTTGGGCGAGGCCACGATGACCAGTGAGTTGGTCGCCTTGTCGGGGGTGATGCTCAGCTTCCCCCCTTCAAAAAGGGCCTGCTGAGGTATGGCCGCGCCCGGTGTTGCAGCAGATGTCCCCTTCACCAGTCCCTCCAGCACCTTGGCAACCTCCGCCGCCTCCGCATTCTCCAGGTAGTAGACGTTCACCTTGCTGCTCGTGGTCGGGGGGACCACGTCGATCATCGAGATCAGCGTTTTTACGTCCTGCTTGTCCTTGTCGCTGCCGAAGATGATCAGGGCGTTCAGCCTGGTGTCGGCGACCACCGCGGCGGCGCCGGCCTGCGCCGGCTGTCCCGGTTTCGTCGCCTTGCCGCTGAACCAGTCCCTGATCAGGGCGGCCACGCTTTCGGCTCCGGCGTTCTTCAGGAAGACCAGTTCCGCCCCCTCGCGCACCTGGTCCGTGTCGATATGTTTCAGTATCTCCAGGATCTTCGGCATGTTGAGCGCCGAGTCCACCACGAGGATCATGTTGGCGGCACCAAAGGCGGAGATGTGCCCGTCCTTGGAGACAAGAGGCTGCAGGAAGGTCACCGCGTCCTGGGGCGATACATGGTCCAGTGGGATCACCCGGGCCTGGTAGGTGTCGTTGACCGCGGCCTTCTCGCCCTCGGAAAGGACCTTCATTCCGGACTGCTTGGCCGTACCGGTCGGCACGATCTTCAGGACCTTGCCCGCCGAAACCACGGTGAACCCCTTCAACTCCAGCACCGAGGTGAAGACGTTGTAGGCCTCCTCATTGGAGAGCTTCGCCGGCGAGAAGACCGAGATCTTCCCCTTCACCCGGTCGTCCATGATGAAGTTCTTCCCGGTCAGGTCGCTGATGAACTTCACCATGGTGGCGATGTCCACCTCGGTGAAGTTCAGCACCACACCCTTGGCAAGGACCAGGCTGGGAGCGGCAAGTAAGAACATGAGCATAGCAATGGTACGCGCAACTCTGCTTTTCAATGAAACCTCCGAGAGGCAGATTAAGATTAAGATTAAGATTAAGATTAAGATTAAGATTAAGATTAAGATTAAGTGAAATCCGATTTTCTGTTCTTTAATGTCACGACTATCTTATTTATTTCTAAACATAGTGCCGAAAGTGCATTTTCCAGAGAATCGGCCTCTTCATGGCTCATATAACCGACTCTTCTAGAGTATTCGATATGGCTCTGCGTTTCAGTCAACGAGCCACGTGCGTGGTAGTAGAAATTAACTTTGTCAAGGAGGTGCATTCTGCCAAATGCTTCTGCAATGTTTGCAGATATGCTTAATGCCGACCTTCTTATCTGTGAGGTAAGGCCGTAATCTTCCTTCTTGGGAAGGTGCTCGGTTGCAGAATACACCCGTTCCGCAACTTCCATCGCCTGTTGCCAGACCGGCATGTCTTTGAAGCTACGGTACATGGCATCCTCCGATGAACTATCGGTCTTAACATACCCTGTCTCACTGCTTCTTTTGGCGAATCACTTAATCTTAATCTCGATCTCAATCTGTCTATCGGATTTCATAATTGAACGTGGTCGGCTGGCCGTCGCGGATCAGGTCCAGCTTGATCCGGCTCTGTCCCTTGAGCGAGGCGAAGGACTGGATCGCCTTCTCCGGGGAGTCGATGGGAAAGTCGTTCATCCTGAGTAGCACGTCGCCGTTCCTGATGCCGATGGTCCCGAAGATCCCCTGAGGCTTCACCTCGGTGGCCCGGAACCCCTCGACCTTGCCATCCTTGATGCTCGGCAGAAGACGGGCATCGGTCATCGCCTGGCCGATGTTGTCCAGTGCTGCGTTCAGCGCACGCTGATCCACTACGTAGTTGCCGGCGCCGGTCTGGGATGCGAGCCCGCCCCCGCCCGGGGAGGGCTGCGCAGGGATGGCCGCCTGGGCCGCAGCCTCGGCCGCGACCGCGGTCGGCGTGAGTATCTTTACCCTTTTCCCGCCGACCAGAATCTCGGCCAGGTCCTTTTTGACGGAGACCAGCGGTCCCGCGGAAAAAACGGTCTCCCCCAACCTGAAGACCCGCTCCTCGTGGCTCGATCCCTTCTGCACCAGCGCGAAGGTCTCCCTGAAGGAGCCGACGGCTGTCCCGAGCAGGATGAGGTCTCCCACGGCCGGCGCCGGGGCCGCAACTGCGGCCTGCTGCTGCGCCGGAGGAGTCTGCACGATCGGGGTCAGCTTCCCCTGGGTCGCCTTGCCGAACAGCCCCTGCTCCAGAATCGGCGCGAAGCTAAGGAGCTCCTCCGAGGTCGCGGCCGGCGGAGGCTCGGCTGCGGAGTTCCGGGCGCTTCTCGGGTAGAGCGTCGAGATCTTGAAGCTGATCAGGTCGGCACTGATCAATGCCAAGGCTCCGATGACCAGGATGCTCAACGCTATGTTGAGGGGGAGAATCCAGCGCGGCATGAAAGTCCCTTTTTTTGCTGAGTCGTTAGAACTGACCGAATATATTAGATGCCCCATCCTTATGCAACAAAAAAGGGGGAAGCTCGGACCACGCTCCTTCCCCCCTTGGCTCCCTTGCACAGGGATTCTTCGTCTGAGCTGCTGCACTGCCAGGCGGCATCCTCCACGGGGCTCCCCTGGTGGCGCAATGGCGACCTCGTTATCATTAACACGTTTCGCGGCAGGCGGGCGGTGTGCTGCGCCCGTACCCGAAGCAAGACCTGTGCCGCCTCAGGAGGGGGCCGCACTGCACCCCATTCATTGTAACAACTGGCTGCAGGCATTTCAACGCGAGCGGCCAATGAAAACGAAAAACGGACCAATTAATGTGCGCAGCAGCCCCTTTCGTGAAGCGATCTGCCGCTCCCCTCGGGGCGGCACGGGCGCTGACCTCCCCGTCGCCTGGCGGCGCTGTGCAGAATTTTGACCATGCGGCATATATTTGACGCAACCAGCAGCGCTCCCTTGTTGAACTTGACTTGGCTGCTGTGCTACACTCACCCATCTATTTGCCTCTTCTTTCAGGAGTTACACCATGGACCCCATCATCGTCACCGCATCCACTCCGATGGAGCTCTCACTGCTGGGAGAGGCAGCGTGCGCCGTGCCGATCGGCGGGGTCGGCCATCTGCAGGCTTACCGTGGAGCCATCGGCGGCAGAGAAATAATTCTTGCCGTGACCGGCCTCGGCAAAGTCAATGCCGCCTGCGCCACCACACTGCTTTTGGAGCGCTTCAGGCCGGAATTTGCCATCAATACCGGCTGCGGCGGCGCCTTTGCCGGCTGCGGGCTCGGCGTCGGAGGGTTGGCAATCGCCGAGAGCGAGAGCTTCGCCGACGAAGGGGTTCAGACGCCAGAGGGATGGAAGGGGCTCGACCTGATCGGCATTCCGGTATTTCAGGGGCGCGGGGAGCGGATCTTCAACCGGGTTCCGCTCTCCGGAGAACTTGCCGCCGGCGCTCTGGCGTGCGCCAGGGAGCACGGCTTTGCCGGAGGGATGGGGCCTTTTCTCACCGTATCCACCTGCAGCGGCACTGCCAGCCAGGGAGAGGAGCTGCTGCGGCGCTTCCCCGGCATCTGTGAAAACATGGAAGGCGCTGCAGTGGCGCAGGTCGCCCTCATCTACGGCGTACCCCTCCTCGAGGTGCGCGGCATCAGCAACATGGTCGAGGATCGCGATCCGGCGCGCTGGGACATAAGGCGCGCCGTCGCCGAAGCTCAGAGATTTCTGTTCATTTATCTGGAAAAGGCGTAATTTTCTGTTTTCGGTTGGCATATATTGAGGCAGAGGATTTCGAGCAGTTGAACAACTTTCAGACGATACCAGCCGATTAATTCACGGACTAATGCACTATCTACAGAACACGGGAATAAGAGGGACAAAAATACAAATGAGTGTTGTCCTGCCTTTTAACTGCCAACCGAAAACCGAAAACAGTAAACTGTCTCTAGGCTTTTCCCCCTGCCCGAACGATACCTTCATCTTCGATGCGCTGGTGCATGGGCGGGTGCCGTGCGGCGGGCTCGGCTTTTCCGAGAGGCTGGAGGACGTCGAGACCCTGAACCGCCTGGCGCTCTCGGGCCTGCTGGACGTCTCCAAGGTCTCCTACCACCTGCTGGGGCATATCCTCAAGGATTACCTGCTGCTGCGAAGCGGCGGGGCGCTGGGACGCGGTTGCGGCCCTCTCCTTGTGGCACGCGAAGCGCTGGATCCCGCCCGTCTTGCCGGCCGCAAGATCGCGCTCCCGGGCCGGTACACCACCGCCGCCCTGCTGCTCAGGCTCTTCGACCCGTCGCTTACCGACTTGGTCTACCTCCCCTTTCACAAGATCATGGCGGCGGTCGCCGACGGCTCGGTCGCGGCCGGCGTCATCATTCACGAATCGCGCTTCACCTTCGCCTCGCACGGGCTGCTTCAGATGCTGGACCTGGGACAGTGGTGGGAGCAGCAGACCGGGCATCCGATCCCGCTCGGCGGCATCGCCGCGCGGCGCAACCTGGGACGCGGGACCCTGCTCGCCCTGGAGCGCGGCATCGCGCTGAGCGTGGCCCACGCCTTCGATCAGCCGGCCGAGGCGCGTCCCTACATCCGCGCCCACTCACAGGAGATGAGCGACGCGGTCTGCGACGCCCATATCGGACTCTACGTAAACGGCTTCTCGCGCGATCTGGGAGTGGAGGGAGAGGCGGCGGTACGGCTGCTGCTCGATCGTGCCGCGGCGGCGGGAATTATCCCGCAGCCATGCGAGCCGCTCCTTGTCGTTTAGGGCACTTTTTATCGGAAGCTTTAGCAACGATATTCTCAAGTTGTCTGCTTTCCTGCCGAAACGTGCAACAGTGTCGTAGCATGGTGGAGGTCTACCGGATGTCAAAGCGATTCAAATGGAAGCGGCATATCCTTCTAGCCATTGGTTTCATGGTCTTGTTCTGGATCTGCGATGCGCTTATCGACGTCCTGTTCTTTCGCGAGGAGAGCTTCCTGCACGAGCTTTTCGGCGCCGAGCCTCGCGAGCTCTGGATGCGGACCTTTTCGGCGAGTTGTCTGGCCGGCTTTTTCCTGGCCATGTCGGTCCTGACTGAGCGCAGCCGCAGGGCGGAGGCGGCTCTCAGGCACTCCGACGAACTTGCCGGCATTTTCTTCAAGTCCACCAAGGATGCCATCTGCATCATCGATATCGACGGCCTGACCATTGCCGGTGCCAACGGCGTCTTCCTCTCCAAGTTCGCCCTCACCGAGGAGAAGGCGCTGGGCAGGAAATTCCCCGAACTGGCGGCCAGCCACGGGCTCCCCGACGAGGTCCTGGCGCATCTTGCGGTAAGCGCCGCCAGCGGCTCCCCGCAAACCTGCGAAATCAGCTACCACGGCAGCGACGGCGAAAAGCACTACGAGGAGGTCTCCACCTACCCGATCGGCGACCCGCAGCAAGGGATCGAAAAGGTCCTCCACGTGGCGCGCGACATCACGGTGCGCAGGAGTTCGGAGGCGCTGCTCAAGGAGTCCGAGGCGAGATACCGGGCCATTTTCGAGAATACCGGCACAGCCATGGCGATCATCCTCCCCGGCGGGACGCTGCACATGGTCAACAGGGGTTTCGAGTCGATGACCGGCTTCAGCCGTGAAGAGCTCGAGGGAAAGAAGCTTTGGACCGATTTTGTCAGCCCGCGGGACCGGGAGGCGATGCATGAGCACCGCGGCTTCGATTGGTGCGATTGCGGCGGCCTGCAGCGATGCTTCGAACTGCAGACGGTGGACCGTTTCGGCGCCATGAGGTCGATGGCCGGCAACTGGGCCGCAATCACAGGGACCGAGCAGGCCGTCCTCTCTCTGGTGGACATCAGCACCCAGAAGCTGATCGAGGAGGCGCTCCGGGAGAGCCAGGCAACCCTCGCGGTGGCCCAGCGTATCGCACGGCTTGGCAACTGGGAGTGGGACCTGATCACCGATACGGTCACCTGGTCCGAGGAGATGTACCGCATATTCGACGTCGATCCCGCCGGGTTCTCTCCGACGCACGAGTGGGTGCTCCAGGCGGTGCACCCGGAGGACCGTGAGATGGTGGTGAGGTCGGTGAACGACGCCATCTACAACAAGAAGGCCTATGACCTCGATTACAGGATCGTCCTGACCGGCGGCGCGGTGCGCACCCTCTCGGCACGTGCCGAGGTGACCTACGACGCGCACGGCGCGCCGCTACGCATGGTCGGCACCAACCAGGATGTCTCCTGGCGCAACGAGGCGGAGCTGGCGCTTCGCAGTTCCGAGGAGAAATTCTCCAAGGCGTTTCATGCCAGTCCCGATTCCATCGTGATCACGCGGGCCGAAGACGGCACCTACATCGACGTCAACGAGGCGTTCCTGGAGTGCACCGGCTACACCAGGGAAGAGGTGATCGGGAGGAGTTCCACCGAGATCAGGCTCTGGGCCGACCCGGACGCCCGCATGGTGATGCTGCGGCTGCTGAACCAGCACGGCCACGTGCGCAACCTCGATGTCCGGTTCCGGATCAAGTCGGGCGAAATCCGGGAGCTGCTCTGGTCGGCAGACGTCATCGAATACAGCGGCGAGGCGTGCCTGATCGCCATATCGCGCGACGTGACGGACCAAAGGCATCTGGAGAAGGAACTCCTGGAGAGCGACGCCAGGCTCTTCATGAAGCACGAGGAGCTGAAGAACCTGTTTTACCAGATGGAGGGAATCAGGCGCGAGTGGGAGGAGACCATGGACTGCATCAGCGACATGTTCATCCTCGCCGACCAGTGGGGCAAGATCCGCAGGTTCAACCGGGCCGTGGAGACCTTCACGGGGAAGGCCCACCGGGACATCGTGGGAAGGGAGTGCCTGACCTTTCTGGAGGATCACGGCTTGAAAGGGCACCTGGAGGCTCCCGGCGTGGAGCTTTTGCACAAGGAAAGCGGGAAGTGGTTTGTCCTCAACCGTTACGCCTTCCCGACCGCCGAAGTGGACGGTTCCACGCGGGAGGTGGTCATCATCAACGACACCACCAGCATCGGCCTGCGTCGCCTTTCCAGCCCTGTGCGGCTGGCAGCGAAGAAGTAGGCGCCTCGCTAAAAACGGTTGCTGAATCAGGTGCTTGCAGTGCAGCGGGGGCATTGGTCCTTGACTCGGCCTGGCTCTCATGTTATATAGACACCTCGCCCAACAAAGGAGGTGCGCATGGCGTCACCCGAGCGGAGCGGCAGGATGGCGCGTATTTGCGCCGTTTGCCTGATGCTCCTCCCGATCCACACGCTTCCCCTGCTGGCTGCAGAAAAGGTAGTCGAGAACCCGGTAGAAACAAGTGTAGAACCGCAGCAGAAGACATCGTTGGTAAAGAAGGTAGTCGGCATTGCATCGTACTATGCCAGAAAGTACCATGGGAGGAAGACCACCTCGGGAGAGCGGTATCATCCGGAAAAGATGACCGCAGCCCATCATAGTCTCCCCCTTGGCACCAGGGTTCGGGTTAAGAACCTTGCCAACGACAAGGAAGTGACGGTTGTCGTCAATGACCGTTGCCGCAAGAAGAGTATCCCGTTCATAGATCTTTCACGGGCTGCGGCAAAGAAACTGGGATTTTTCGGTGCGGGAAAGGCCAATGTGGCCATAATACCGCTGGCTGAGGGAGAATCCTGATAGCTTAATTCACAATTTGGGCGAAGCAGAAGAAAAGACCGGGGCACTCCCCCGGTCTTTTTTCGCATCAACTTCAGCACCGGGAGAGGGTGCGGGAAATCAGCATCGAGCTTAACCCGACTAGCGATGATCTTCCGCTGCTTAAACTCCCTCCCCTTCAAGGGGAGGGTGGGGGTGGGGATGGGGTAGTTCCAGTGAAAAAGCACCCCCATCCCCCTCCTGACCTCCCCCTTGAAGGGGGAGGAACCTGAACAGCGGAAGACTGACGCTAATCGGGTAACTTAATGGCAGTGCTCCCTGACCCTCCACCTCCGGGGGCGGGGGGTGGAAATCGCGATGCAGCGAGTTGCCGGTCAGGGATCTTCATGCTTTGTGTCCTTCGACTGCTCGGCCAGATCCTTTTTCCTCCCGATCAGATAGGCGTCAACGATTCCGACTATCCAGCACAACAAAATTCCTGTCGAAGCAGACATGAAACCGTCGGAAAGGGCGGATGAGTGGCTGGCCGAACTGAGTATCGCGACTATATCGACCGCTCCACCCTCCGCTTCGATCTTCTCCAGCATCGTTACCGCTTGCCGGAGCGCCTTCATCACAACCAGCGCCAGGCATGCCGAGACCGCTGCAATCAGGGCGATCCCCCGGAGATAATGCTTCAGCCAAAGTTGTCCGATTCCGGGCAGGATCAGCCCCGACAAAAGCGCGCCCTTCAGTGACTTTTTCATTGCCCACTCCTCGCCTCGGTTTTCATCCAGCTGAATAGCCCTCTCCCGGCTATGCCACCTGATCAGTGTAGATGATATGCGGCTGGCTTGCAAAGGTGCCAAACTCAAGCGAAAGGAGGCGGAGTGGACCGCGTCGCTTTGCAGCAGGGGAACCGGGATCGGCTGCACAGCCTGCAGTTTTCGGGATTGTCAGTGAAATCAAAATGTGTAGACTTTAATCCTGTTCGTCGAAGCGGGGCGCAGCATGGGAGTCGGACCTGGAGTGCCGCCTGCAGACCGGTATCGAGGCTGAAGCGACCAGTCAGCCAAGAGGCATCGGAGGTATCCATGGAGTACCAAAAGAGAAGAATGTCAATGGTGAGATTGGTTCTCGAACTGATCGAGCAGTTCATTGTTCTCGTATTTCTGGAGCTGAAGCTGGCCGCGCTCGAGATCAAACGCAACATGAATTCCGCCAGGAACGGTGCCGTCCTGCTTGGGATGGGGGCTTTCCTGCTGCTGTTTGCCGTGCCGGTCTTGGTAGCGACAGCCGTCGCAGCCCTGGCCCTGGCCCTTCCGGTCTGGTTTGCGGCGCTCATCATGGCCGTCGTGCTCCTGTTCGTCGGCGCGGCGTTTTTAATGACCGGGCTTAGCAAGGTGAAGCACTTCACCGTGGTTCCGACGGATACTTTAGATCGCGTAGAGAGCATATCGAAAAAGCTCAAGAAGCATGCCGAGCAGCACGGGCATGTGTAGCACCTCTGCAGCTTTACTCCCGCCTCCCTTGAAGCTGAGAAAGACCCATCTCGACACAGCTTCTACCTCCCCTCCTCCCCCCGGAGGGGGCACTGCCATTAAGTTA
>DNRQ01000090.1:0-6377 GCA_003499925.1 Geobacter sp. | reverse complement strand
CCCTTAACTTAATGGCAGTGCCTTCAAGGGGAGGGGGTGCGAAGGGGAGGGGGCATCAGAACTCGAAGAGAAATCCGCCAAGGCAGCCGGTGCCTCCGAGGTTGACCGAACCGGAAGGAATGGTATCCACAGTGGCGCGGGTATACTTGGCTTCGACGAAGAAATAGGTGTGATCCATCCCGAAATCCAGATACAGATCCTTGGCCGATTCCGGCTCCAGTCGATCCAACAATAGTTGTACCCCACCCCTGGCGTGGTATCCGTTCACCGACCCTTTTGTCTTTCCCTGACCCTTCACATGTTGCCGATAGAACATCCGGGTCCAGCCTCCTCCGGCGTAGGGGACCAGCCACTGGTTCTCATTGAAGACGCCGCGCGCCAGAACAAACAGGTTCAGCGGCATCTGCTCATGGGTGACCTCGCCGGTGGCAGCGTCGCTGTTGAAAATTGGCTGGAGCCCCTTTCCCGTGGCCCTGGCGTAGCTCCCTTCCAAGCCGACCTCTATCTGCCGGTGCAGCTTGTAGGCTAAAGCGGCACCGTACTCCCCGATGAAGCTGCTGCCATAGAATTTTGACCAGTTCGCCGCGTCGGGAAAAAACGCGCCCCCCTTCAGTTCCAGGGACCAGTGAGGCCGGTCGGCGCCTTCCTCTGCGGCGAATACCAAACTCGGAGTTATTATAAGAATCGCTGCCAGCAAAATGAATTTTTTCAACGCGAGCCTCCGGACTGCACCAGCATTTTCCTCTGACTCCTCTGATACAGATACAGAAAAACCGGGATTGAAATCAAAAGGAAAAGGGTTCCGATCTTGATCAATAGCGGCGTGTGCAATAGGAAAATTGCCCCTGCTACCAGAGGCAACAGGGCGAGCCGGACCGGGAATTTGAGCCAAGGATGTGCATTAATCAATTTGGCGCCGCACGGGCCGTAGCGGTAGTACCAAGCGACGAAGGCCCTGCCGGGAGCGTTGGTCATGAGGACGTGGTCCCTGAACTCCCGCAGGACCTGAACCTGAGGTGCCGAATAGAACCCGTAGGCAGCGGTGGCGATGAAGCACCCTTCCTTGGACAGGTTCGGATAGGGAGAAATGGCCTCAGGTGATACGTTTTGAACCTCAGAGATGCCGCTTTGCGCGATGTCGCCGATACCCAGGGGGACTTCTTCGGAGTACGGGCTTTCATTGGCGCTTCCGGCCCCGGGCGCAAGGCTGCGGTCGACGACAGCGGTGACTGCGAGGAAAAAGGTGTTCCGGGAGATGGCACGAATGGCCACGTAATGGGGGGTTCCGTTGCTCAGACCGGGTAGCAGGTACGACGTTTGCTCAGCATTCTCAATAGTGACGGGGGGGAAGGGGAGGGAGGTGGCATTGAACTCGGTGGAGCTGTGGAAGATCTCGTACCCGGTCGCACCGGTAACCCGGTTCCAATTGAGCTGAAGGGCCTGGTTCAGCGGGGTGACCGTCAGTGCTGGAGCCACCGGGATCGACGGCGCCGCAACCGGTAGTCCGCTCAGTGTCGCGTTTGTCGTTGTCCTGGACAGTACCGTTATCGGAGAAGCACCTTCGGAGGCTTCCGTGCCCCTGTAAGGCGAGGTTACGCCGTTTCGCGAAGATGTCCCGTAGTAGACCCGGTAAGCGGTAACAGATCTGTCGCTGGTCCGGTTCCAGCTAACATTGATGGTGGCTGGTGTAACTTGCGTGGCGGTAACGCCCGTTACTGTAGCAGGACTTATGTCGCTGAACGGGCCGCCGTAGGCTCCCATGTCGTAGGTGCTGGCTCTGAACGAATTCGGATAGCTGGGATTTCCGGAACTGGCAGCAGGCGATCCCGGCTGAAGGTGAAAATCGGTGCCCGGGTCTACGAAGCGAGGATTGGCATCAAGTTGCAGGGTATTGGGTATTGAACCGGTCCCTAGATCGGAAACACCATTAGTCGGGTTCGCGAAGAAGTCGCTGTACGACAGCTTCGTCAGGGTACCTTGAGGAGCGGAAATTGCGACAGTATTGTTGGAAAATATATTGTTGGTAATGAGGATATTAGAGTCCGTGCTGATGGCGGTTCCGTTGTTGAAGAAGGTGTTGTTGGTGATCGATACGTCGGTGGGCGAATTCTGCACCTGGAGGGCAGTCCCTCCCGGACCCAGGTGGAACACGTTGTTTTTGACCTCGATTAACGAACAGTTGGCAATGGAAATTCCGACAGTGGCGTTCCGGAAGGTGAAATTTCTGATCGTTACATTTTCCAGGTTTACCAGCGTTCCCCCCCCTTCGATGAAGGTACCTGCCGTTCTTTCCCCGATAATCGGCACGTCGCTGATAGGGGTGAAGGGTCCGATATAGGGATCGTCATCGGCCATGACCCGGATGGTCAAGGTGTCGGTGGTCGGAACGGCCAATCGCCTCCCGGCCTCGTCTATGGCAAGCTGAATAGTGGCAAAAGCGCCATCGGGGGGAGTGTGTTGAACGACGAGATCCACTGCCTTTGCCAGGGCGGCTTTGGGTGCGGATAGTATAATAAGTATAGCTGCAGCCGCCAATAACCAGGTAAGCCGTTCTGCCTTCATGGGTCCGCCTTCTTGTCGAGATCTTGCCTCAGCCGAACATGAACAATTTTAGCGGCCTATCAGGCCGGGAAAAGCCACGGCATGCTACCATACCCCTGATAACGTTTTCAAATGAATTCACGCTCCCGCAGGACCACCCACCGGCATCACCTAGACCAAACTCTCCCTCTCCTCCCGGGAGAGGGTCGGGGTGAGGGAGTTTCGGTTCTCTGATACCAAGGCGGCTAAACCTTTCTGCATTCTGCTCGTTTAGCGGCCAACGCCAGGGTGCCCCCCTCACCCCTGCCCCTCTCCCGGAGGGCGAGGGGATATAGCCAACCACCTTTGGTAACGAAAAAAGGCAGCCTTCTCAGGCTGCCTTGGTTGGATTACTTGATTACTTCCCGGGTCGCGCTGCTGACCGGGCGCTACTCCTTGCTGCTCTTCTTCTTGGATTTCTTCGATGACTCCGACTTCTTGCTCTTCTTTGACTTCTTGGCCGATTTTTTAGAGCCGGATTTCTCACCCTTCCTCTTTTTCCCCTTCTTGAGCGACTTGCCGCTTTTCGAGCTCTTCTGCTTGTTGCGGTAGCTTCTGGGCTCCGGGGTCAGCTCGTCCCTGATGCTGCTCAACAAAACGGTCGCC
The DNA here is from genome assembly GCA_003499925.1 of Geobacter sp. Lineage (GTDB taxonomy): Bacteria > Desulfobacterota > Desulfuromonadia > Geobacterales > Geobacteraceae > Geomonas. Next base: position 3,191 of record DNRQ01000090.1, on the reverse strand, counting down.
TCTTCAAGTTCGGGATCCGCCTTCCTGGCCGCCTCGAGCGACAGCTTCGCCTCGGCCAGCCGGCCGTTCTTCATCTGCACCCGCCCCATGGCGTTCAGCGCCTTGGCGTGGTCCGGTTTCAGATTGACCGCCTCCTGGTACCTGGCGGTCGCCTCGTCGTATTCCTTCTTGAACTCGTGAACCAGCCCCAACTTGTAGTGGGAATTGGGGTCGTCGGGGGCGAGCTCCACTCCTTCCTTCAAGAGCGCCGCCAGCGCGTCGTAGTTCTTGTTCCTGACGTAGATGGCGGTAAGCGCGGTGCGGGCCTCGGCATCGTCCTTCTTGAGCCTCAGCACTTCCTGGTACTCGATGGCGGCCTCGTCTATTAGATTGCGCTTTCTCTGCAGATTGGCCAGCTCGCGATGGGCCTCCAGCGCATCCTGGTCCAGCTTGATGGCGGACCGGTACGCCTGGGCCGCGGCAGGGAGGTCCTTGGTGCTGGCATAGGTGCGGGCCAGCTTCAACTGCACTGCCGGGTCCGCGGGCCTCCTCTTGATCAACTCGAGGTACTGCTCCAGTGCCTGCGGGAAGCTGCCGCGCAAGGTGTATATGTCGGCCAGCCGCTGCCGGGCCTCGTTGTTGTCGGGGGTGCTGGCCAGCACCTGGCGGTATTCGACCACGGCCTCATCCAGAAGCGCCTTCCTCTCGTAGATGGTGGCGAGGTTGAAGTGCAGCTGCGCGTTATCCGCCTTGTTGCGCAGCGCCTTGCGGTAGTAGTTCATCGCCTCGTCGTCGCGCCCGAGGGCGAGCAGGGAGTCTGCCAGGCGCTGCAGGGCCAGGGGATCGCTCGGCTCCTCGGTCAGGCGCAGCCGGTATTCGCTGATCGCCATGTCGTNNTGTACCCCTCGGCGAGCAGGCGGTGGATCTCCTTGTTCCCCGGATCGGCGATGGCCGCCTGTTTCAGCTCGCCCACCGCCTTGTCCGTTTCGCCGCGGGCCAATAGCAGGGCCCCCAGGCCGAGCCTGGCGCGGCCGTTCCCCGGATCGATGGCCAGCGCCTTGTGGTAGGCGTCCTCCGCCTTCTGCTTCTGTTCGACGGCGTTGTAGGCGGCCGCCAGATCGGTGTGCAGGGAGCTGTCTTCCGGAAAGGCGGCCAGCGCCTCGCCGTAATGGAAGATGGCGAGCTGGTAGAGCTTCTTGTCGGCGAGGATGCGGGCCAGACCTGCGTTGTAGCGGGGGTCGCCGGTTTTAAGGCCTGCGGAAAGCTCGACCGCCGCCTCCTCGGTGGCCCCCCTCTTCTGGTGCAAAAGCCCCAGGTTGCCGCTTGCCGGGTGGAACTCCGGGTCTATGGCGAGGCTCTCCCGGTACTCCTGGATCGCCGCCTCGCTGTTGCCGCTTCTTTCGAACTGGAGTCCCTTCAGGAAATGACCCGCGGCGCCGGTGGGACAAAGCTCCGTCACCCGCTTCTCGGTCTCCTTTCTCTTCGATTCGCTCGCCTGCGCCGGCAGCTCCAGGATCAGTCTCTTGGCATCCCGGCAGCTGTCGCCCGCTGGAAATGGCCAGTTGAATCCGGTCCCGAACAGGGTCACCGCCAGAAGCGATGATAGTGCTGCATATCTTTTCATGTATGGCCCTTTTTCCTAGCTGCTTGCTGTTTCGTTTGGGGGGCGACCTCCCGCGGAGGCACCGCTCTCGGCCCGGGCAACCGAGGCCCCGGCGGCCGCACCGGGAGGTGCGGTTGGCGGATTATACACATCCGGAGGGTGAAATTCAATTCCAAAGAGGGTTTCTTTAATGATCGCGGTACCTTGGACCCGATTTTGCCAGTAAAAATGCCCGGGTAAACAGGTTAGGGCGGATTACCTTGACTTTCATGACAAAGATGGTTAAATCAACTGCACCGGTGCGCCACGCCTTGCGCGGGGCCGGTTTATGACTCGCTTTCAGGGCCCGAAACCTTCTGCAGCAGGGGGCGGGGGCCACCCAGAGGGGCGACATGGCGGTGATTCCCAAGGAACCGTTGGAGTGGCTGAACCTGTTTCGCCAGCAGATGGACGAGATCTTCCGCTACCTTTCCACCCTCGAGGGGCGGGAGGAATTCTCCGAAAAGGAGAGCTTGCCGCTGGTGGATATCTACCAGACGGCCGACTCCTTCGTGGTGGAGGTGGAACTGCCGGGGTGCCGGGCCGACGACGTCACCCTGAGCATCTGCTGTTCCACGCTGGTCGTGGAGGCTGTGACGCGTGACGAGGCCGGGCCGGGGGTGAACTACATCTGCCTTGAGCGCTCGGCCGGCCGCTTCTGCAGGGCCGTCGAAATCCCGCCCGCCGCGGATCTCGACGGGGTGCGGGCGCGCTACAGGCGGGGACTTCTGACGGTCGTGTTCCCCTGGTCCAAGGACAGCAAGACTCACATACGGGAGATCCCGATAGAGTAAGGAGAGGTACGATGGAAAACAGGCAGGAAACCGAAGAACTGAACATACCGGACGTTCTGCCGCTGCTCCCGGTGCGGGACGTGGTTGTCTACCCCTACATGATACTGCCGCTTTTCGTGGGGCGCGAGATATCCATAAACGCCGTCGATTACGCCCTCTCGAAGGACCGCATGATCTTCCTCGCGACGCAGCGGGACGTGGGGGACGAGGATCCCGCTCCCGAGGCGATCTACGAGGTCGGCACGGTGGCGATGATCATGCGCATGCTGAAGCTTCCCGACGGCCGGGTCAAGATCCTGGTGCAGGGGCTCACCAAGGCGCGGGTCACCGAGTACCTGGCGGAGAAGCCGTTTTACTCGGTACGGATCGAGCGGATCGTGGAGCCCGCGGCCCTGGAGAACACCCTGGAGGCCGAGGCGCTGATCCGGACCGTCAAGGAGGAACTGGGGAAGATCGTGGCGCTCGGCAAGGCGGTCTCCCCCGAGGTGATGGTGATCGTCGAGAACATGCAGGAGCCGGGGTCGCTGGCCGACCTGGTGGCGAGCAACATCGGCCTCAAGGTGGAGGAGGCGCAGGGACTCCTGGAGGTGACCGATCCCCTGGAGCGCCTGAAGCGGGTCAACGATTTCCTGAACAAGGAGAGCGAGCTCCTCAACATGCAGGCCCGCATCCAGTCCGCCGCCAAGGAGGAGATGGGGAAGAGCCAGCGCGAGTACTACCTGCGCGAGCAGCTGCGCGCCATCCAGCAGGAGCTGGGCGAGACCGACGCGAGGAGC
>DNRQ01000154.1 GCA_003499925.1 Geobacter sp. | reverse complement strand
GTCGCCGCGTGGATCAGGGCGGAGACCGGGGTCGGGCCTTCCATCGCGTCGGGAAGCCAGGTGTAGAGCGGAATCTGCGCCGACTTGCCCATGGCGCCGACGAAGAAGCAGAGGCCTACCGCCGTCACGACGGCGCCGGGGACCAGCAGGTCGGCGTTCGCGGCGAGCTCGCGGAAGTTGACGGTCCAGACGTTGTGCGTTCCGCCCAGGTACCAGAAGAGTATGAAGAGACCGAGCAGGAAGCCGAAGTCGCCCACCCTGTTCATCACGAACGCCTTCTTGCCTGCGTCGCCCGCCGACTTCTTGTGGAAGTAGTAGCCGATCAGCAGGTATGAGCAGAGACCCACGCCTTCCCAGCCCACGAACATGAGCAGCAGGTTGTTGCCCGAGACCAGAATCAGCATGGAGAAGGTAAAGAGGTTCAGGTAGCTGAAGTAGCGGTAGAACCCTTCCTCACCGTGCATGTAGCCGATCGAGTAGAGATGGATCAGGAAGCCGATCCCGGTGACCACCATCAGCATGATGCAGGAGAGCGGATCGAGCAGGAACCCGATGTCGGCCTTGAACGACCCGGACTGGATCCAGGTGAAGATGGTCTTCTCGAAGTGCCGCTCTTCCCCCGGGAGGCTCAGCAGCTGCATCAGACAGCCGCAGGCGACGATGAAGGAGCAGAACACGGAACCCGCGGCGATTCCGCCGATGACTGCTTCGTTCTTTATCTTCTTGCCGAACAGGCCGTTGATGACCGAGCCAATGAGAGGGCACAGTGGGATCAACCATACTAAATCAAACATCCCTGACTCCTTTATTCTGTAGTTCTGATCTTTCTAAAAATGTCTGTGGGAACTGTCTCTACAGCTTCATCATGTTGATGTCTTCCACGTCGACCGACTCGCGATTCTTGTAGAAGGCTATCATCAGCGCCAGACCCACGGCCGCCTCGGCGGCGGCGACGGTCATGACGAAGAAGACGAAGACCTGGCCGTCGATGTTCCCCAGGTGCCTGGAGAAGGCGATGAAGGTCAGATTGACCGCGTTCAGCATCATTTCCACGCACATGAAGATGACGATGGCGTTCCTTCTCACCAGGACGCCGATGGTCCCTATGGAGAAGAGAATGGCTGAGAGTATCAGGTAGTTGTGCAAAGCTAACATGTCAGTACCCCTCACGTTGCGTGTTTAAATTTTCTTTTTGGCCAGTATGACCGCCCCGACGATCGCCGCCAGCAGCAGCAGCGAAGTGATCTCGAACGGAAGCAGGAAGTCGGTGAAGAGCGCCTTGCCGACCAGCTCCACGTGCCCGTAGCTGATGATCTGGGCCTTGTCCATGGTCCCGGTCGCGCCGGTCAGGGTCCCCTTCATCAGGAACCAGCAGGTCTGGAACAGCACGAAGAGTCCGATCACCGTTCCGGCCAGCACCGCGTGCGAGCCGCGCTTGCCGCTCTCCGTCTTCACGTTCAGGAGCATGATGACGAAGATGATCAGGACCATGATGGCGCCCGCGTAGACGATCACCTGGATGGCCGCCATGAACGGGGCGTCGAGCATGACGTAGAAGGTCGCCAGGCAGAAGAAGGTCATCACCAGCGAGAGGGCGCTGTTGATCGGGTTTTTGCAGGTGACAACCAGTATGCTGGAGAGCACGGCCACCGCAGCCACGACGATAAAGAAGATCGATTCCATTGCTGCTCCTTTATTTCTTTTCTAAGAGTCTCTCTTTGGTATAGGTGAAGTCGGCGCGCTTGTAGCTGGCGAGCTCGAACCCTTCGGTCATGCGGATCGCGTCCACCGGGCACGCCTCGACGCAGTAACCGCAGAAGATGCAGCGCAGCATGTCGATCTCGTACTTCGACGCGTACTTGTCGTGGTTCTGGTCCTCGCCCGCCTCGACCGTGATGCACTTGGCCGGGCAGACCGTGGGGCAGAGGTAGCAGGCGACGCACTTCGCCTTGTCGTGCGAGACGTTCAGCGTGTGGAGCCCGCGGAAAGTGGGAGCTATCACAGGCCGCTCGGTCGGGTACTGCAGGGTGACCGGCTTCTTGAACATATGTGAGAAAGTGATCTGAAGACCTTTTAAGAGCGGCAATATCATTTCGGCACCTCGCCTTGTAGAGTATTACGGTTTGAAGACTACTTGTTTATCAGCGTCACCCAGATACCGGTCACCACGATGTTGATCAGGGTGAGCGGCAGGAACACCTTCCATCCCAGGCGCATCAGCTGGTCGTAGCGGTAACGCGGGTAGGTGGCCCTGATCCACATGCAGCAGAAGATCAGGAAGTACACCTTGGCGACGAACCAGAACCAGCCGGGGAGAAACGCCGGGCCGTGCCAGCCGCCCAGGAACAGGGTGGTGGTAACGGCGCAGACGGTGATCATGTTGGCGTACTCAGCCATGAAGAACATCGCGTACTTCATCGAGGAGTACTCGGTGATGAAACCGGACACCAGCTCGGTTTCCGCCTCGGGAAGGTCGAACGGGGTCCTGTTGATCTCGGCCAGCGAGCAGATGAAGAAGATCACGAAGGCGAGCGGCTGCTTGAAGACGTACCAGGCGCCACCGGCCTGATCGGCCACGATCTTGTGCAGGGAGAGCGACTCGGAGAGCATGAACACGGCGATGATGGCCAGACCGGCCGCCAGTTCGTAGGAGACCATCTGTGCCGCGGCGCGCAGACCGCCCAGAAGCGAGTACTTCGAGTTGGAAGCCCAGCCGGCGAGCACCACGCCGTAGACCCCGAGGGAGGCCATGGCCAGGATGTAGAGCACGCCGACGTTGATGTCGAACACCTGCTGCCCGGCCTGGTCGTAGTAGGCCGCGATCTGCAGCGGCACCGTGTAGCCGAACACGGTGATGTTGCCGCCGAAGGGGATGACCGCGAAGGAGATGAAAGCGGGGATCAGAGCCACCAGCGGAGCCAGCAGGAAGGCGAACTTGCTCGACTGGGAGGGGATGATCTCCTCCTTGAAGAACAGTTTCACACCGTCCGCGATCGGCTGCAGCAGGCCGTGCCAACCTGTCCTCATGGGGCCAAGCCGCACCTGCATGTGGCCGATGATCTTTCTCTCCGCGTAGGTGGCGTAGGCCACGGTAAGGAGCACAAAGACAAAGGCTACGAGCACTTTGGCAACCATGGCTATGTAGTACGCGACCGGCAGTCCTAAGATTAGCGTATCCATCTGATAGTCTTCCCCTCTTTTGTGAATTTGTTCGAGTCGTTAACCGTCTTATATCTTTTCAGTCGGCGTCGCTGTGACCGCAGACTGCCTTTAACTCTTTCAGGCTCTTTGCAGCTCTTTAAGGGCGTTTACAACTCTCTAAAACCCTTTTTCCAACTCCCCCCCTTTGCAAAGGGGGGCAAGGGGGGATTTCGCCTTCGGGAACCTTCTCCCGTAGGGCAGCCAACGGCAAATCCCCCTAAATCCCCCTTTTTCAAAGGGGGACTTCATGCACCCCACTTCTTCAAAGGGGGACTTCATGCACCCCCCTTTGCAGGGGGGCTTCAGTGCTATTTCTTGGTGACGCTGACGTAAGTTACTGCGGAGCCGTCGGTTACCGTGTTGATGGAGCCTTCGCTGAAGTGGTAGGGAGCGAAAACCGTTCCCTGCGGTACCCGCTTGCCGACCTTGGCGGTGACTGCGACCGATCCGGTGCCGGAGGTGACGGTCACGGTATCGCCTTCTGCGATCTTGAGCGCTGCGGCGTCGGCTGCGGAGAGTTCGGCGTAGCCGTCCGGGCAGACGTACATGGGACCCTCGCCGAAGCGGGACATGGTGCCGTTGTGGTAAAGCGCGCTCCCTGTTACCAGTGCCAGCTTCCCTGCCACCGCTGCTGCCGCCTGCTCCTTTACCGGGACCAGCTTGGCGCTGACCGAAACCGGGAGGATGGCCCCCTGGTCGGTGAGCCCTGCCTGGGTCAGACCCTTGTAGGCGGGGACGGATGCTGCGATCTCGGCGAACAGTTCCGCCTGGTTGGAGTAGCTGGAGCCGCCCAGGGCGACGTTGATGCTGTTCAGTATCTCGAAGTCGCTCCTGGAAAGACCGACCGGAGCAATCGCCTTGCGTACCTGCTGTACCGCCCGCCCGAGGCTGGTGAAGGTCCCGGACTTCTCCGCGAAGGAGGCTGCCGGCAGCACCACGTCTGCCAGCTGCGCGGTCTCGGTCAGGAACAGGTCGGCTACCACCATGAACTCGACCGCTTCGAGCGCCTTCTCTACCTTGGCGCGGTTCGGGTAGGAAACCACCGGGTTCTCGCCGGCGACGAAGAGCGTCTTGATGTTCCCGGAAGCGCAGCCTTCGATGATCCCCTGGGCCGAGAGGCCGGTCGTTTTCGGGTAGATGCCGAGGTCGGCGGCGCCCTGGCTGTTGTTCTTCTCGCCCATGATGAGCAGGCCGGCTCCTTCCTTGCCGATGTTGCCGGTCAGGATGGCGAGGTTGGCCGCGGCGTTGGCGAGTGCTGCGCCGTGGCCGGGGTAGCCCAGGCCGATGGGGAGCAGGATGATGGCCTTCTCGGCTGCCGCGAAATCCTTGGCAAGCGCCGTGATCTCCTCGGCGCTTACGCCGCAGATTGCCGCCGCCTTCTCGGGGGTGGCGTCAGCCAGCGAGCTCTTCAGCTCGGCAAGCCCCGCCGCACCTTCCGCTGCCAGTCCCTGATCGATGATGGAGCGGGAGAGCGCGTTGAAGAGAGCGATCTCGGTGCCGGCTGCGTGCACCAGGGTCTTGGCGCCGGGGAGCCTGGAGAGCTTCCCTTTCTTGTCGGAGACGATGCGCAGAGCGACGCCCTTTCTCTTGACGCCCAGGTTGATCTCGAAGCCGACTACCGGGTGGGTCTCGTAGGCGTCGGTCTTCACCGCCAGCACCAGGTTCGACTTCTGGATGTCGGCGATCACGGAGGGGGAGGTGGCGGCGCCGAAGCTGGCCATGGCCCCCTTGGTGAGTGCCTCGTGGCCGAAGCCCGCGGAGTGGTCGATGTTGTCGGTGCCGACCGTGCCGCGGAACAGCTTCTCGAACAGGAAGAGCTCCTCGTTGGTGAGCCTTGCCGTGGCGAGGGCCGCGACCGCAGCGGGATCGCTCTTGCCGGCCCGGAGGCGGCTCGATACCAGCTCGAGCGCCTCGGCCCAGGTGGCCTCCTGCAGCTTGCCGTTCTTGCGGATGAGCGGGGTGGTCAGGCGCTTGTCGGAGTTGATGAACTGGTAGCCGAAGCGGCCGCGGGTGCAGAGCTGGCCGTTGTGGAAACCCTGGTTCTCGTCGTAGACCGTGGTGAGGACCTTGCCGTCCTTGACTCCCAGGGTGAGCTGGCAGCCGGTGCCGCAGTAGGAGCAGACGCTCTTGGTCTTGTTCAGCGCCCACCAGCGCGCCTTGAACTTGAAGGGGCGGGAGTTGAGTGCGCCGACCGGGCAGACCGACACGCAGGAGCCGCAGAACTCGCAGTTGAGCGGTCCGTCGAACTCGGTCCCCATCTTCGCCTCGATGCCGCGGTTGATGAAGGTGTAGGCGCCGTAGCTCACGATCTCGTCGCAGATCCTCGCGCACTTGCCGCAGTGGATGCAGCGGTTCATGTCGCGCTCGATGAGCGGGTTGTCGTAGTCGATGGCGTGGTTGAACTTCTCGTCGCTGAAGCGGTTGCAGTTCACCTTGTACTCGTAGGTGAGGTTCTGCAGGTCGCAGTCGCCGGCCGCGTCGCAGACCGGGCAGTCGATCGGGTGCTTGAGGAGCAGCAGCTCAAGGACCAGCTTCCTCGCCTTGATGATCTCGTCGGTGCTGGTCCTGACGATCATCCCCTCGGTCGCCGGGGTGGTGCAGGCCGGGATCAGTCTCCCCTTCATCTGCTCCACCTCGACCAGGCACATGCGGCAGCCGCCGAACGGGTGCAGCTTCTTGTCGTGGCAAAGGATCGGTATCTTGACGCCGCACGCCTTGGCGGCGTCGTAAATGGTGGCGTCCTTCGGTACCGTTACCTGTTTTTCGTCTATCGTAAGATTTAACATCTCGACCTCTGTCTCCGTAGAATCCGTTCAAAGTTCAAAGTTCAACGTGCTACGTTCAAAGTTATTTAAGCACCGTTTTCCATCCACCGACGTGCAACCTGGAACCTAGAACCTAGAACCTAGAACCGCCTTTATTCAATGGCCATGAAGCGGCAGGCGTCGTAGCAGGACTTGCACTTGGTGCACTTCTCCTGGACCAGTTCGGCGAGTTGCCCCTTCTCCCAGATGATGGCGTCGGACGGGCAGGCCTTGAGGCAGGCGCCGCACTTGACGCATTTCTCGGGCACCACCCTCCAGAGCAGCAGCTCCTTGCAGGAGTTGGAGGGGCAGCGCTTGTCGGTGATGTGCGCCTCGTACTCGTGCCGGAAGTACTTGATGGTGGAGAGAATCGGGTTGGGGGCCGTCTGCCCCAGACCGCAAAGCGACGCCTTCTTGATGGTGGCACCCATCTCGAGCAGGGTGTCGATGTCTTCCAGCGTGCCGCGACCCTCGGTGATGCGCTCCAGGATGTCGAGCATCGCCTTCAGGCCGATGCGGCAGGGAACGCACTTGCCGCAGGATTCCATCTTGGTGAAGGTCAGGAAGAAGCGGGCCACGTCGACCATGCAGGTGGTCTCGTCCATGACGACCAGACCGCCGGAGCCCATCATGGCGCCCGCCTTGATCAGCGAGTCGTAGTCGACCGGGGTGTCCAGCACTTCGGCCGGGATGCAGCCGCCGGAGGGGCCGCCGGCCTGAACCGCCTTGAACTTGCGGTTGTTGGCGATGCCGCCGCACACCTTGTAGATAACGTCGCGCACCGACATGCCGGCCGGAACCTCGACCAGACCGGTGTGCTTCACCTTGCCGGTGACCGCGAAGATCTTGGTCCCCTTGGTGGTCTCGGTACCGAGGCTCGCGTACCACTCGTGCCCCTTGTTGATGATGTGGCGGACGTTGGCGAAGGTCTCGACGTTGTTGATGTTGGTCGGGAAGCCCCAGAGCCCCTTGACCGCCGGGAACGGCGGGCGGGGACGCGGCATGCCGCGCTCACCCTCGATGGAGGCCATGAGTGC
>DNRQ01000124.1:15300-15448 GCA_003499925.1 Geobacter sp. | reverse complement strand
GGCCCAGAGGCTTTACAAGACCGGCGACAAGGTCTCCTATGTCGCGGTCAAGGTGGACAACCTGGCCCTGACCGACCAGTACATCCAGACCATCAAGGAGACCGTGAACCTGGGAGTCGTTTCCGACAAGCAGATGCTGAAGTCGGTC
>DNRQ01000124.1:0-15206 GCA_003499925.1 Geobacter sp. | reverse complement strand
GAACGCCTTCACCTCCTTCGTCAAGGGGTCGGGCGGGACGCTGATCGATCCAGTGACCGTCGTGGGCTCGATCCTCTTTTCGGCAGTTGTAGCGATCGTGGCCGGCGTCTATCCGGCCTGGCGGGCGGCGCGTCTGTCGCCGGTGGAGGCGATCAGCTATGAGTGAAGCGATAATCAGGACAACGGACCTCGCCAAGTCCTATTTGAGCGGCGACGTGACCACCCACGCCCTTCGGGGTGTCGATCTGGAGATACAGAAAGGCTCCTTCACCTGCATCATCGGCCCCTCCGGGCACGGCAAAAGCACACTGATGCACCTGGTGGGGGGATTGGACCGCCCCACGCAAGGCTCCGTCGTCCTGGATGGCACCGACATAAGCCGCCTGGACAACAGCCAGTTGGCCAAGCTGCGGGGCGATAAGATCGGCTTCGTGTTCCAGTTCTTCAACCTGCTGCAGGGGCTGACCGCCAGGGAAAACGTGGAAGTCGCCATGATGCTGGCCGGGGTTCCCGAGAAGGAGCAGGCAAGCGGCGCACTCAAGCTGCTCGACATGGTCGGGCTGGCCGAGAAGGCCGATTCCAAGCCGTCCCAGATGTCGGGGGGCCAGCAGCAGCGTGTAGCCATCGCCCGAGCCCTTGCCAACGATCCGGCCATTCTCCTGATGGACGAGCCGACCGGGAATCTGGACTCAGCCGCCGAGGCCGAGGTCATGGAGATCCTGCAGGGGCTTCACGCCGGCGGCAAGACGGTCGTGCTGGTGACGCACAACAACGAGATCGCCAAAAAGGCGCAGCATGTCATCTGCGTGAAGGACGGCCGCATCTCCAGCTGAAAGGAAAAAGGTGAAAATGCAGTAGACGCGACAATGCCTGTCCCGGCGCTCCCTGGCCAGGCATTGCCGTATCTGATTTGGAACTCCCGCCGCCAGGTCCGCAGGGGCGCACAATCATGCGCCCGCCTCACCCCCCGCGCAAACCCGAGCAAAGCGGGAGAACTTTCGATGAAGCCGCTGCCCGAGGTGCGGCTCACACTCTTACATGATGCTCTTCCCGAACAGCGAGACGGCAAGATCCACCGCTACTCTCGCGGTCTGGTTGCGGTAATCGAGTATCGGGTTGATCTCGACGATGTCCATGGAAGCGAGCTGCCGGGTGTCCGCTATGATCTCCATGAGCAGCTGCGCCTCGCGGTAGGTGAGCCCCCCCGGCGAGGTGGTGCCGACCCCCGGAACTTCGATGGGATCCAGTCCGTCCAGGTCGAGGCTGACATGCAGCCGCGACAGGTGGCTCAGCTTGGCGAGCGCCTCGCGCGCGACGCAGGCCATGCCGCGCTCGTCTATGTCGCGCATGGTGTACACGGCGATGCCGCTGTTTCGCAGGCGGAATCTCTCCTGCGGGTCCAGCTCCCGGACCCCGATCATCACCACATCGGCCGGCTGAAGCTTCGCCCCCCGGCGCCCCACATCCACCAGCTCGTTGGTCCCAAGCCCCAAGAGCGACGCCAGGCACATGCCGTGGATGTTTCCGGTCAGGGTGGTCTCCGGGGTGTTGAAGTCGCCGTGGGCATCGATCCAGATCACCCCGGCAGGGAGGTCGTGGGTCACCCCGCCGATGGAGCCGATGGCCAGTGAATGGTCGCCACCCATGAAGAGCGGGAGGCAACCCTCTTGGACCGCCAATCGGCCGGCTTCATAGGTGGCCTCGCAGACCTTCAGGATCGAGGGGAGATAGTGCTGATCCCGCTCACCGGTCAAAACGTCGCGCACCGGCACCTCGATATTGCCGAGATCCTGCACCTCGTAGCCAAGCCCCGCCAGACGCGCGGAGATGTCGGCATAGCGAAGCGCACCCGGGCCCAGGTCCACCCCGCGCTGCGCCTGTCCCAGATCCACCGGCACCCCGATTATCCTGATCTTTTTCAGCATCGCCATTCCTTTCTCAAGAATCTAGACAACTAGCTTCATCATTGTATCGCTCACCCATCCCCCTCCCGACCTCCCCCTTGAAGGGGGAGGAGCCTCAGCGTCCCCCCTTGCTCTTGAGGGTGAAGGAGCCCAGCGCCCCCTCCCCTTCAAGGGGCACTGCCATTAAGTTAAGNNCCTTCAAGGGGAGGGACAGGGTGGGGATGGGGCCGACACTCCCCTACCCCTTCAAGTTATTCCACAGGTTCACCATGAAATCCTGGGCATTGGTGAGGATGGCCACCGCCTGCGCCGAGCCGCGGTTGGCCAGCTTGTCCACGCAGAACTCGGTCATGTCGACCACGTAGAAGAAAACCGGACGCACGCTCCCGTCCGGCTCGACCTTGTAGCTCGGCACCATGTTGCCGAAGGCGATGGAATGCAGCTGGGTCGCCATGGCGATCACCGTGGTCGCCTTTCTGGCATGGACCCGCATGGCATCCTGCGCCTGGTAGGCATCGGCGATCACCTCCGGCAGCGGCCCGTCGTCGCGGATGGAGCCGGCAAGGACGTAAGGTATCCGCTTCCTCTCGCACGCATAGATGATGCCGTCCTTTAGCTGCAACTCCTCGATGGTCCTGGCCATCCCCCCGCGCGAGCGCACCTCGTTGATGATGTCCAGGTGGTTGTAATGCCCCATCGGCTGGAAGGCCTGGGTGTAGATGTCCTGCCCCAGTCCGGTGCGGAAGCGGGCCGCCTCCAGATCGTGGGTCGCGATGGCGTTGCCGGCCAGAAGGGCATGGCAGTAGCCGTTTTCGATCAACCCCTGCATGGCGCTCCGGCTGTCCTTGTCAAAGGCGACGGCGGGTCCCAGCACCCAGACGATGTAGCCGTGATCCCGGTCGTGGCGCAGCACCTGGTACAGCTCGTCATAGGAGCGGGAGAACGGGGTTTCCCGGGTCCCCCGGTTGCGGAAGGAGAATTTGTCGGGAACGTGCTCGGCGAGCGGCTCGAACCCGGTTACGTGCAGGTAGATCCCCTCCTCGCCGTTCTCGGTCCGGCCGATCACCACCGGGTCCCCTCCCCTGACCCGGCGCGGCTCGACCACTTCGAGCTCGCTCCCGCGCAGGATCAGGACGGAATCCATGCGGCTTTCCGGCGCCAGGATCCAGTTACCCGCACCGAGATGGACGTATTCCGGATGATTGGAGGTGGCGTGGAAGTTGGCCGGCACCACGCCGTCGCCGGGTGCGGGCGCAATTCGGACCACGGGGGCATGTGCCAGCCCGAGCCGGCTGAAATCCGGCGCCGTATAGCCGGGAATGATGTCAGGATTGATAGACATTGCGAGTTCCTCCTCTGCTCCGAGCAGCAAATGAGCCGACGTCATTGGCTTAGACACCTGCTGATATTCGCAAGATACTTTAGCACGAGGCCGCTCAGTTACAACCGGCAGGCGGTGGCAAACACCGGAGCTTCCGGCAGCCCTCTTCCTCCCCTGATTGGGTGAGAAGGGGCTTTAAAGAACTGCACGCCAGATCTATTATTTAAAACTAATATCAACCGGCATACTTTCGCCGGTTTTTAACTCAAGTTCTTTAGCAGACCGACGATAAACCTGCTTAAAGCCGCTACTTCTACCTCAACATCAAAGTGTGTCTTGTCGCCCGGGAGGCAGCATGAATCTGTGGATGGATCTCAAGGTTAAGACCAAGTCAATGATACTAGTTACAGTCGCTGTTGTCACCCTGGCGCTGTTAGTGGCTACGGGACTATACAAGATGCGCGGCATGTCCGGCAATGAAGCGGAGATGAGCCTGGCAGTAAAACATGTCGGCATGCTGAACGACATGAAGAACCATCTGACATCGATCCGGCTGAACCTGGTCTACATGCTGGTCATCGAGGATCCGGCAAAAATGGCCGAGAAGACGGAGGAGTTAAACAAACGCAAGCAGAGCATGCAGGAAGAGATGACGGCATTTCTCAAGTATGACCTGAACCCGAAGGAGAAGGAGCTGATAGCCACGTTCCAGGAGGGGTATGAAGCGTACATGGTCCAGGCTGCCAAGCTGGCACAGATGGCAAAGGAGAGTGTGGGAAATCCTGAGGCGCGCAGCAAGGCCGTGGCCTTCGTAGATAGTGTAGCTGCATTGAACGCGAAACCGACCCAGGCGATCAACGATCTGGTCTCATATAATGTAGAGGCTGCCGCCGAACAGCAGAAAAGGGATCTGAGCGGCTATCACTCCGCGTTTTTCATGATGACCGGGCTGACCTTGCTGGCAACATTATTCATGATTGTCGTCGGCATTCTCATTGCAAATTCGATCAGCAAACCGCTCAACATGGTGTTTGATACGCTGGCCCTGGTCGCCTCCGGGGATCTGACGGCCCGCTCCGGCATCGGAACCCGGGACGAGATGGGGATGCTGGCCGGCAAGGTAAACGATATGGCCGAAAAACTGATGAACACGATGAACCAGGTGGCCCGCAACAGTGTCCAGGTGGCATCCGCCGCCAGCCAACTCCACTCCACCTCCGGCCAGATCGCAACCGGCGCCGAGCAAGTGGCGGCTCAGACCGGCACTCTGGCTACCGCCAGCGAGGAGATGTCAGCCACCTCTTCCGAGATCGCCCAGAACTGCCATTTCGCAGCCGACGGCAGCAAAATCGCCAACGACCGGGCCCTGGCAGGCGTGGCCGTCGTCGAGCAGACCGTCCAGGTCATGGGACGCATCGCCGCGCAGGTCAGGACATCGGCGACGACGGTGTCGGGCCTTGGCGCGCGCAGCGACCAGATCGGCGAGATCGTCGGCACCATCGAGGACATTGCCGACCAGACCAACCTGCTTGCCCTGAATGCCGCCATCGAGGCGGCGCGGGCCGGGGAACAGGGACGGGGATTCGCGGTAGTTGCCGACGAGGTACGGGCCCTGGCGGAGCGCACAACCCGGGCCACCCGGGAGATCGGCGAGATGATCAAATCGATCCAGTCCGAGACGCGGCAGGCGGTAGGCGCCATGGAAGAAGGGGTCAGGGAGGTGGAAAACGGCACCAGGGAAGCCTCGAAATCGGGCGAATCGCTGCGGGAGATCCTGAACCAGATCAGCGACGTGACCATGCAGATAAATCAGATCGCCACGGCGGCGGAGCAACAGACAAGCACCACCGGCGAGATCACCAGCAACATCCAGCAGATAACCGAGGTGGTGCAGAACACCTCCCACGGCGCCCAAGTCTCCGCCGCCTCAGCGAGCGATCTTGCCCATCTGGCGGAAGAGCTGAACCGCGTCGTGAGGCAATTCCGGCTGGCGTAGCCAAGGGGTCGACGCTGCGGCGTGTCCCCCTCTCCCCAACCCTCTCCCACCAGGGGAGAGGGGGCTTTACTCCCTTCAATGGGAGGGCTGGGGGCACTGCCATTAAATTACCTGATTAGTACCAATCTCCCGCCTGGNNCTTAATGGCAGTGGGGCGGGGGGGGGTGAGGCTGGTGCGAGCTTTTCACCCTCTCCCCACCCCTCTCCCATCAAGGGAGAGGGGGCTTGTGCAGCGTGCAGGAAACTAGCGCTGACCTTAACTTAATGGCAGTGGGGGCTGGGGGAGGGTGAAGGCGATGCTTCCAGGTTCCACAGTAATCCGGCTCCCCCCTTCCAAGGCAATGATCTATATCTTCTGGAGGTGACATGAGAATGGAGCATCTGTTCATAGGCTACATCACCCTGGTACTGGTGCGCTTTTGCTGGTGGGCCTTTCGTGACGAGCTAAAAGATCGAGCGCGGAGAGGCGCCGACAAGAATAACTCCATCCGTGATTACCAGCTTTACTCCCGGCCGTTAACCGCAGTGGCCAGGAGATCTCGGTTGACGCGCCACGACCGCGGCTAGCCTCATTACCCATCCTGAGCTAATCTGCAGCTTGCATAACTGCAACGGAAAGTCCCCCCTTGAAAAAGGGGGACTTAGGGGGATTTGCCGTCAAGCGCAGTCGGCACTCCGTTGCACCCGGGTAAAATCCCCCCACCCCCCCCTTTACAAAGGGGGGAGGTCATGTGGCTGCAGATTGGCACCAACCAGGTTACCCATCAGGAATAAGAGCTCTCACCCTTGCCCTGCTCCCCAAGCCTGCCACCGCCCCTCCAAATCCCGTTCCGCCTCAAAACAGTGCCCCGCCCAGCAGCAGAAAACTCTTTACAATAAGGGGTCAGTTCTATATCATTCATTAGTTAAACTCCCCACGATAAAGGATAATATGGTAATCGAGCACATACGCAACTTTTCCATCATAGCCCACATTGACCACGGCAAGTCCACTTTGGCTGACCGGTTTTTGGAGGTGACCCATACGATAGAAAAACGGAAGATGCGCGAGCAGGTGCTCGACTCGATGGACCTCGAGCGCGAGCGCGGCATCACCATCAAGGCGCAGACCGTGCGGCTCAACTACCGGGCCGACGACGGCAAGGACTACATCCTCAACCTGATCGACACCCCGGGACACGTCGACTTCACCTACGAGGTCTCCCGCTCGCTCACCGCCTGCGAGGGTGGCCTGCTGGTGGTGGACGCCTCCCAGGGGGTCGAGGCGCAGACGCTGGCCAACGTCTACCTGGCGCTGGACAGCAACCTCGAGGTCTTCGTGGTGCTGAACAAGATCGACCTCCCCGCGGCCGAGCCCGAGCGGGTCAAGGCCGAGATCGAGGAGATCATCGGCCTCGACACCCATGACGCCGTGCTCGCCAGCGCCAAGGAAGGGATCGGCACCAAGGAGATCCTGGAAGAGATCGTCAAGAAGATCCCGCCTCCCCAGGGGGACCCGGCCAAGCCTCTGAAGGCGCTTTTGTTCGACTCCTGGTACGACCAGTACCAAGGGGTGATCATCCTGGTGAGGATCATCGACGGCACGGTGAAAAAGGGTGACAAGATCCAGCTCATGTCGAACAAGAAGACGCACGAGGTGCTGAAGGCCGGCGTCTTCTCCCCCGAGATGCGCGAGGTTGCGTCGCTTGCCGCAGGGGAGGTCGGCTTCATCATCGCCGGGATCAGGGACGTCTCCGACGCCAAGGTAGGCGACACGGTCACCCTGCTGCATACCCCCTGCGACGCGGCGCTCCCCGGATACAAGGAGGTGAAGCCGATGGTCTTCTCCGGCCTGTACCCGATCGACACCTCGCAGTACGAGCAGCTGCGCGACGCGCTCGCCAAGCTGAAACTGAACGACTCCTCCTTCTCCTACGACCCCGAAACCTCGCTGGCGCTCGGCTTCGGCTTTCGCTGCGGCTTCCTCGGCCTCTTGCACATGGAGATCATCCAGGAGCGGCTGGAGCGCGAGTTCAACCTGGAGCTGATCACCACGGCGCCGACCGTCGTGTACCGGGTACACAAGCCCGACGGCTCCATGACCACCATCCAGAGCGCCAACCAGCTCCCGTCCGCCGGGGAGATCGCCTACCTGGAGGAGCCGTTCATCCTCGCCTCCATCCACGTCCCCAACGATTTCGTCGGTGGCATCCTGGCCCTTTGCGAGGAGAAGCGCGGCGTGCAGCGCGAGATCAAGTACCTGACGCCGACCCGCGTCATGGTGGTCTACGAGCTGCCGCTGAACGAGGTGGTGCTCGACTTCTACGACCGTCTGAAGTCGATCACCAAAGGGTACGCCTCGCTCGACTACGAGCTTTTGGACTACCGTCAGAGCGAACTGGTGCGCCTGAACATCATGATCAACGGCGAGGTGGTCGATGCGCTCTCGCTGATCATCCACAAGGACAAGGCGTACTACCGCGGCCGGGAACTGGTCTCCAAGATGAAGGAGCTGATTCCCCGCCAGATGTTCGAGATAGCCATCCAGGCCGCCATAGGTGTCAAGGTCATCGCCCGCGAGACGGTCAAGGCGATGCGCAAGGACGTGCTCGCCAAATGCTACGGCGGCGACATCACCAGAAAGCGCAAGCTCCTCGAAAAGCAGAAAGAGGGGAAGAAGCGGATGAAAAACGTCGGCAACGTGGAACTGCCGCAAGAGGCGTTCCTGGCGATCCTGAAGGTGGAAGGGTAGCTACAAACCGGACGGCGGATGCCTCCCGTCCTGAAAAGGGGAATTATTCATATGGAAGATTACAAGAACGTCGTCAGCGATAAACCGGCACACTCCGTGGTCAAGCCGGTCAAGGCAAAGCACATCGTCAGGGAGTACGCGGAATCGATCCTGATCGCGGTACTCCTGGCGCTGGTGATCCGCACCTTCATCGTACAGGCGTTCAAGATACCCTCCGGTTCCATGGAGGACACGCTCGCCGTCGGCGACCACCTGCTGGTCAACAAGTTCATCTACGGCACCAAGATCCCCTTAACCGACAAGCAGGTGCTGAAGATACGCGACCCCCGGCAGGGTGACGTCATCGTCTTCATCTACCCCGAAGACCCCTCCAAGGACTTCATCAAGCGCGTGGTCGGCGTCCCCGGCGACACGGTCGAGGTCAAGGACAAGAGGGTGTACGTGAACGGCAAGCTCTACGCGAACCCGCACGAGGTGCACAAGGAAGCCGAGACCATCCCCAAGGAAGGGAACCCCCGGGATTTCAAGGAGCCGATCACCGTGCCGCCCGACTCGTACTTCGTCATGGGCGACAACAGGGACCGCTCCTACGACAGCCGCTTCTGGGGCTGCGTATCGCGGGACAAGATCAAGGGGCTTGCCTTCATCAAGTACTGGTCCTGGGACAAGACCAACTTCCGGGTCCGACTCGGAAGCATCGGCAGGCTGATCGACTGAAAGGTCCCCCTTTGAAGAGGGGGAGTCATCAGTCGGAGTTTGCTGCGGCAACGCATAACCCCCTGCTCGGAGAAGAGCAGGGGGTTTTTTTATGTCATAGCGCGACGCCCTGCCGGATCGGGCAACCGCAGGGGATGCCCCTGCGGAATCGGCGCCCGCGCAGCCACTGGCATAGCTTCCCCTTTCATCTGAGTCACGCGTGAGCTGCTCAAGTGAGGCGGGGAGTCCGAGAGGTTCAGATACTCGGGCAAATTTATTGTTGACAGATTTTTTCCAGGTTGGTAGAAATGAAGCACTGTTTGAGCAATTAAATAGAGATAAACGATAATACTTAACCATCCGCGAGGATGGGACGGAAAGCCTAAGGGTCTCACCGAGACAGCCGGGTCGCCGAAAATATCACCAGATATTCGGCCCCGGCTTTTTTGCGTCCGGAATCGGCGTAGCAGTCCCGGCGAAGCAGTCACCGGAGCAGGATGTACAACGCCCGAAGGGGCGGCAGTTACGCCGCCGGGTAGTTGTGCTGAAACCGGTGCAACCGTGATGTACAGATACACGACAATACTAAACCATCCGCGAGGATGGGGCGGAAAGCCTAAAGGGTCTCACAGAGACAGCCGGGTTGCCGAAATATCGCACGATATTTAGCACCCGGCTTTTTTGTGCCCGATCACCGGCAGCAGCGGCATGAGCCGCGCCGCCACCACAACTGCAACAGAGCATCCGCAAAAGGAGATTAAATGAAAGGACCGATTGGAAGGAGACTTTCCGCCGTTACAGCCCTCTGCCTGCTGGCCACGGCCTTCGTGCTGCCCGGCTGCGGCGGCAGCGGAGGCAAATTGTCGTCCGAGGTCGTAAGCGGCGTAGCCGCCGTGGGCCAGCCGTTGGCAGGCCAGGTAGCCCTCAAGGATTCCTCCAACCCTCCCCGTGAAAAGCTCGCCGTCGTAGACAAGGACGGTTCGTTCGCCTTCGATGTGGGGGGGATGACCCCTCCCTACGTCCTGCAGGCCAGGGGGAGCGCAGAGGGAAACGAGTACAGGCTCCATTCCTACGCCGAAGGTACCGGCACGGCGAACGTCAATCCGCTTACCGACCTGATCGTGGCCTTAGCCGCGGAAGTCGAGGATCCGTCGGATGCCTATGCCGACGACGAGAAGCGTAAAAAAATCGGCTCCAACATCTCCAGATGCGTCGACACCGTACGGACCAAGCTGCAACCCCTGCTGGCGCGCTACGGTGCGCATCAGCTCAATCCGATGACCTCGAAATTCGTCGCCAATCATCTCGATCTCGATCAGCTGTTCGACCAGGTGAAAATCACCGTTGCCGCAGGTTCCCTCTCGATCATAAACAAGGGCAGCGGCGCCGTCATCTACAGCGGCACGCTCTCCGACATCGCAAGCGGCAGCTTTTCCCCCGAAAACGTCCCCGCCGCTCCCGGCCTGCCCGCGCCCCCTACCGGCGTGAGCGCGGTCGGCGGCGCCGGCCAGACGGCTCTCGCCTGGGCCTCGGTCAGCAATGCGACTTCGTACAACATCTACTATGCAACCAGCCCCGGAGTCACCATCGCCACCGGAACCAGGATCGCCGCCGCGACCAACGGCCACCTGCACAGCGGGCTGAGCGCCGGAACCACCTTCTACTACATCGTCACCGCCGTGAACAGCAGCGGCGAAAGCGCCCCCTCGCCACAGTTTCAGGGCACCAGCGACCCCGCGCCGCCTGTCCCGACCGTACCGGCAGCACCGACCGGCGTAACGGCGGCAGGGGGGAGCAGGCAGGCAACCATCTCCTGGCCGGCGGTCACCGGGGCGACCTCGTATAACGTCTACTGGTCCGCCACCCCGGGCGTTACCAGCGCGAACGGGACCAAGCTCGCCAATGCCGCCAGTCCCGCAGTTCAGGGGGGGCTCTCCGACAGCACCACTTACTTCTACATCGTCACCGCGGTAAACGGCGCGGGGGAAGGCGCAGCCTCGATCCAGGTGGCGGCAAGCACCGTGGCAGCCGTGCCGGCCCCGACCGCTCCTGCGGCCGTGATCAATCCGAGCGCCGCGGGCGGCGCAAACCGCGTAACGCTCAGCTGGCCCGCCGTTACGGCTGCCAGCTCATACAACATCTACTGGTCCAACAGCCCCGGTGTCACGACCACAACCGGCACCAGGATCTCCGGCGCCACCAGCCCCTACGTCCATACCGGGCTTTCCGCGGGGGCCGGCTACTACTACGTCGTCACCGCGCAAAACGGCGTCGGCGAGAGCCCCGCATCGGCTCAGGCCGCGGCAACCACCAACGCCCCGCCCCCGTCGCTCCCCGCAGCACCAACCGGGGTGAGCGCCAGCGGCGGTTCCAACCAGGTATCGCTTTCCTGGCAGGCGGTTTCCGGAGCCGGCTCCTACAACCTGTACTGGTCCACCACTTCAGGCGTCACCACGGCGACCGGCACCAAGATCACCTCGGTCGGCTCCCCCTATCTCCAGACCGGACTCAGCGCCGGCAGCACCTTCTACTACATCGTTACAGCGGTGAACGGCGCAGGTGAAGGTCCCGCCTCCACCCGGGCCACGGCAAGCACCAATGCTCCGCCGGTGGTGATCCCCGTCGCACCAACCGGCGTCACCGTCTCCGGCGGCAGCAACCAGGCGACCCTCTTCTGGCCCGGCGTCCCGGCTGCGACCTCGTACAACATCTATTACTCGGCGAGCACCGGGGTGACCAAGAGCAACGGGTCGAAGGTCAGCAACGCCACCGCTCCCTATCTCCAGAGCGGGCTTGCCGCCGGCACCACCTACTACTTCATCGTCACCGCAGTGAACAGCGCCGGCGAGAGTGCTGCCTCGGCCCAGCTCTCGGCGACCACCTTGGTCCCGGTGGTTCTGGACGGCCTGGCGCTCTACAACCGGCACTGCGCCGGGTGCCATGGAACCGGCAAGCTCGGGAGAACCGCCGCTGCGATCCTGGGCGCGATCAACGCCAACATCGGCGGCATGGGGAGTCTCGGCACGCTGACCAGCGAGATGATCGCCGCCATCGCGACAACCGCCGCTCCCGCTCCTGCACCGACGCCCGCCTGCGGGAGCTGCCATGCCATCCCCCCCGCAACAGGGATGCATGAGTTCCATACCGACTTCGTCTCTTGCGCGACCTGCCACGGGGCAGGTTACAGCAGCACGACGGTGAACGCGGCGACCCACGCGAACGGGGTCAAGAACCTGGGGAGCACACCCGGCTGGAATGCCGCCTCCCGGACCTGCGCCAACGACTGCCACGGAACCCAATCGTGGTAATCGCCTCCGGCCGGAGCTTGAGGCGCGTCGATCCCGGCCTGGTCCCTCGACTCCCAACCTGATAGTACTAACCTCCCTCCCTTTATGGGAGGGGGAGGGGGAAGGGGTGTTTGTGCAGTTTGGGGAAGTTTAGTACCGATCAGGCCTCCCTTTCATTCTTTAACGAAGCCAGACGTAAAAATGCCCCTGTCGCAGAGTGCGACAGGGGCATTTTCAATCCTGATTAGCGACAATCTTCCGCTACCAACAACTCTCCCTCCCCTTCAAGGGGAGGGTTGGGGTGGGGATGGGGTAGACGCTCGATAAACGGCGGGACAGCCGGTTGCCTGGCGCCTAGGCGAGATCCTGCACCGCCTGGTAGATGATGTCGAACAGCTCGGCGATATCCTGCTCCGCAATGCAGGAGAAGGCGATGCGCAGGTCGGTCTTGGTTGTGGAGATGGCGCCGACCCCGTACTTGTCGAGCAGGTGCAGGCGGAGCTTCTCGGCCTCGACCGTCTTCAGCTTCAGGCACATGAAGTAGCCCGAGTTGAAGGGATAGTAAGTCCACGCCTTCTCGTATTTGCCGCTGTTGAGCACTTCCTTGGTCTTCAGGGCGCGCCCCTTCATGACCTGGAACTTCTCCTCCTTCTGGGCCAGGAAATCCGGGGAGCGGAGCGCCTCGATGACGAAGGTCTGCGAGGGGTGCGGGCAGTTGGAGATGCGGGCGCGGATGATCCCCATCGCCTTCTTCTCCAGGGCGTTCATCACCGGTGCGTTTTCATAGTCGTTGCCATCGGCAAAGGTGATGAAACCGGTGCGGAAGCCCCAGACGAACTCCTCCTTGGTGGCGCCGTCGAGTTTCACAGCCAGGATGCGCGGGTGCAGGTTGGCCAGCTTGCCGAAGAGCGATTCCTTCAGGCAGTCCTCGTAGAACAGGCCGAAGTAGGCGTCGTCGGTGATCGCCACGACGTTGCAGCCGGACTCGGCGGTCTCGAGGATGGCGGCGACCAGGGCATCGCCTTCGGCCACGGTCGGGGTGTAGCCGCTCGGGTTGTTGGGGAAGTTGAGCAGCACGACCACCTTCCCCTTCTCCTCGGCGGAGTTGCGCAGCTCGGCCTTGAAGGCGTCGATGTCGTAGCCGCCGGTCACGGTGAAGGTGGGGTGCTTTTTCACGATGGCGCCGCTGCAGGTGCCGAAGGTGAGGTTGTAGTTGCCCCAGAGCATGTCGGGAAGGATCAGGTGATCCCCCTTGTCGACGAACATGTCGGAAACGATGGAGAGCCCGTGGGTCAGGGCGTTGGTCACGATCGGGTTGCTGAAATGCTTACCCTGCTGGCTCGGGTTCTCGCGCAGCATCTTCTCCTTCCAAAGAGCGCGCAGTTCCGGCTTCCCTGCGGGAGGGGCGTAAGGGAAGATATCCTTCGGATCGAATGCGGAGAGCTTGTCCTGGATGCAGGAGAGGAACATGGGACCGCCGTTTTCGGTGGCGATGCCTATGGTGGCGTTGAATTTGTGGGCTTTTTCCTTGGCTTCAGCTGACTGGGTCAGGATGCCCTTGGGGAAGAACAGGTTCTTGCCGAGATCGGACAGCATCTCCAAGACATGCGGGCTGTGCTGGGCTAGAGACTCGTTTAATTCCGCGGCCAATGGATTCATTCACTTCCTCCTGGAGCATAGTATGGATATCGCCCGGCGGGCACGACCCCGCCTGGGGGGCGAAGTCAAAGATTGGTCATTAAATCAGCTACACTGTGGGCTGTCAACGGTAAAGATGGGCGTCAGGGAAAAAGTTCCATCCAATCTTCAGCGGACCCTTTACAGAACCTCCCCCCTTTGAAAAAGGGGGGTCGGGGGGGATTTTACCCAGGCCGCAACGGAGGTATTCTGCCAGTCAAAGGCAAATCCCCCTAAATCCCCCTTTGTTAAAGGGGGACTTTTACACCTTCCTTTGACCAAGGAAACTGCCGGTCTCCTTTACCTTCCCAGCAGCAGCTCCATGAGCCGGAACCCTACCGAGACCGTGTAGTTCGCGGCGGCAGCGGCAACCTCGTCATACCCCGCTACCCCTTGCTTCACCTCTTCCTCGCCGCTGTAAATGACGAACGGCACCGGATCGGAGGTATGGGTCATCAGAGCCACCGGCGTGGGATGATCGGGAGCGCAGAGAATCCGGTACTCGCCGAACTGCTTGATCCCCTCCAGCACGGGACCCACCACCTGCTCGTCGAAAGACTCGATCGCCTGGATCTTGTCGGCGAGCTTTCCGGAATGGGATGCCTCGTCCGGCGCCTCGACGTGGACGAAGACGAAGTCCTTCTCCTTCAGCGCCTCAAGGGCCGCCTGCGCCTTCCCCAGGAAGTTGGTATCGAGGTAGCCGGTAGCGCCCGGAACGTTTATGATGTCGAGCCCGGCATAGATACCGATCCCTTTGATGAGGTCCACAGCCGAGATGACGGCGCCCGTGAGGCCGAACCTCGACTGGAAGCTCTCCATGGCCGGGGCCTTCCCCTGCCCCCAGAGCCAGATTGAGTTGGCCGCGGTCTCTCCCTTCGCGCTGCGCCGTTTTAACTGCGGGTGGTTGTGGAAGATCATCTGGGCGCTGTTCATCAGGTAGATCAGGCGTTGCGCCCCGTCTCCCTTGGGAAAGAACTGGATGATGTCCTGCCCGGTGATGTCGTGCGGCGGGGTGGTCTGAATCTGCGTCCTGCCGTTGTGCCAGACCATGAGGTGCCGGTAGCTCACCCCGGGATGGAAGGAGAACTCGTCGTCGCCCAGCTGGCGCTGCAGCTCCTCGATCAGTTCACGGCCGTCCTCGGTGGAGATGTGGCCCGCGGAGTAGTCCTCCATGAGGAGCCTGCCGCCGCGCGCGTCGAGGTGCACCAGGTTGACCCGGAAGGCGACGTCGTCGGGGCCGAGTGCGACCCCCATGCTGGCCGCCTCCAGCGGGGAGCGCCCCGTGTAGCATAGCGTGGGATCGTAGCCGAACATCGAGAGGTTCGCCACGTCGCTTCCCGGCGGGTAGCCGGCCGGAACCGTGTGGGCCAGCCCGAGCAGGCCGCGCTTGGCCATGAAATCCATGTTGGGAGTCTTTGCCGCCTGAAGCGGCGTCTTGCCGCCCAGCCCTTCTATCGCCTGGTCCGACATGCCGTCGCCAAGCAGTACCACATACTTCATGAAGATATCCTTTTTGCTTCGTTTATTTGATCGGTGCTTCAAAAACCAAGTCAAAGCCTTAACGCAGAGGCGGTAGAGTAAGGAGCAGGTTTCC
>DNRQ01000164.1:14612-34557 GCA_003499925.1 Geobacter sp. | reverse complement strand
AGGCGCTGTAGATGTGGTTGATGATGAACCCTACAATGAGCCACATGCCGAAGTGATGGATAAGACGCATCCCCTGCAGGCTGAAATTGCCGTACATGAACCCCAGCACCGCGTTCATCCAGCCGCCGGGAGCGTGCGCCGCGTACATGGCGAAGCCGGTCAGTATCATCATCAGGTAGACCAGGAACAGCGCGAAATAGGCCGTGGTCGCCAGCGGGTTGTGCCCCACGGTCTCCGGCACCTCGTGGTCCTGGAGCAGGTAATACCTGGACATCCGGACCATCTTGCGGCGTCCCTCGGCGCTCAGCATGGGGAAGAACTCGCGCCAGCCTGCATACTTGTTGCCGATTATCGACCAGATGAGACGGGATATCAGGCTGACGGTGAAGGCGTAGGCCGCCACGAAGTGAGCGAAGCGGATCGCCCCCATGGTGAAGTCGGAGGCCGACTTCCCCAGGTTGACGGGCGTACCGATCAGAAATCCGGTCACGGACAGGACAACGATGGAAAGCACGTTGACCCAGTGACACCAGCGTACTGGCAGTTCCCAGACGTAGCGCTTGTATTTTCCATGATCTGGCATGGTCCCCTCCCCGGCTAGGACGCCTTCACGCTGACCACTTGCCTGCCGGTGGCGTCCAGGACATGGACCGCACAGGCCAGGCAGGGATCGAAGGAATGAATGGTGCGCAGGATCTCCAAAGGCTTCTCCGGGTCCGCTATCGGCGTTCCCACCAGCGCCGCCTCGTAAGGGCCAGGCTGCCCCTTGGCGTCGCGCGGCGATGCGTTCCAGGTGGACGGCACCACCGCCTGGTAGTTCAGGATCTTCTGGTCCTTGATCTTGATCCAGTGTCCCAGGCCGCCGCGCGGCGCCTCGTGCCAGCCGTAGCCGTGCGCCTCCGCCGGCCAGGTCGCCGGGTCCCACATCTCGTTGCCGTGGATGCGGTAATCCCCCTTGGAGATGTTGCCGATCAGCTCGTCCAGCCACTTGGGCGCCTGGCGCGCGATCAGGAGGCAGTCGATACCGCGGGCGCCGGTGCGCCCCAGGGTCGAGAAGAGCGCCTCCGGCCCCACACCGAGTTTCCCGAGCACCATGTCCACCGCCTCCTTGGTCTCCTTGTGCCCGGAGACGTAGGCCACCAGCACGCGCGACAGCGGCCCCACCTCCATCGGCTTCTCGTCGTAGCGCGGCGCCTTGACCCAGGAGTACTTCTTGTCCGTCTCAAGAAACTCGTAGGGGGGCTTGGGTCCGGTGTAGTTCGCCTCGGTCGATCCCTCCCAGGGATGCAGCCCCTTCCCTTGGTCGGCATCCTGGTACCAGGAGTGCGCCACGTGCTCCGCGATCTTCTTCTGGTCCAGCGCCGCCACCTTGCTGATGTCCCGGTTCAGGATGGCGCCCCCCGGGAGCCAGGGATTGCCGGCGGCGTCGGGGAATTCCGGGTAGCACATGTAGTTCCCGACCCCGGCGCCTATGCCGGCCCACTCCTTGTAGAAGGAGGCGACCGCCAGCAGGTCGGGGATGTAGACCTTCTCCACGAAATCCTGCGCCTTCTTCAACAGGCGCTTGATCTCGATCAGCTTGTCCGCGTTGAGCGCGTTCTGGGAGTCCGGGTCGACCGGGATCGCCATGCCGCCCACCAGGAAGGTCTGCGGGTGCGGGTTCTTGCTCCCCAGGATGGCGTGGATCTTGATGATCTCCTTCTGCCACTCCAGCGCCTCCAGGTAATGGGCGGTGGCCATGAGGTTCGCCTCGGGGGGGAGCCGGTAGGCGGGATGCCCCCAGTAGGCGTTGGCGAAGGGGCCGAGCCGGCCCGAGGCGACGAAGGCCTTGATCCGGTCCTGCACCCCCTTGAAATAGGTCGGGGAGTTGTTGGGCCAGTCCGAGACGGAGGCGGCCAGTTGCGCGGTCTTCACCGGGTCGGCCTTGAGGCCGGAGGTGATGTCGACCCAGTCCAGGGCGTGCAGGTGGTAGAAATGGATCACGTGGTCCTGGGTGTTCTGGATGGCGATGATGATGTTGCGGATCAACTGGGCGTTAGGAGGGATCTTGATCTTCAGGGCGTCCTCCACGGCGCGGATCGAGGCGATGGAATGCACCGTGGTGCAGACCCCGCAGAAGCGCTGGGTCCAGTACCAGGCGTCGCGGGGGTCGCGCCCCTGCAGGATCTTCTCGATGCCGCGGAACATGGTGCCGGAGACCCAGGCGTCGCTCACCTTGCCGCCGGAGACCTCCGCCTCGACCCGCAGATGCCCTTCAATCCTGGTGATGGGATCGACAACTATCTTGCTCATATCCTTACCCCTCCTTGGAATCTTCGCCGGGTTCCTTGTCCTTCCTCATGGCGGCCAGGGCGCCGTGTACCGCAAAGGCGCCCGCGGCACCCGCCGCCAGCCCCAGGCCGATGATGTCGGCGGTGTGCTCGATGCCGAAGCCCGGCACGTTGGGGAGCCGGCGGTACATCGGGGTCATGGTGTCCCAGAAGTTCGGCTCGGCGCACCCGACGCAGGGATGCCCCGCCCCCACAGGCCAGCTCACCTTCTCGTTGTAGCGCTGGCTCGGGCAGTTGTGGAAGGTGGCCGGTCCCTTGCACCCCATCTTGTANNACGTACTGGCCGGCGTCGAAGTGCGGCCGGCGCTCGCAGTTGTCGTGGATCCTCTTGCCGTAGGCGAACAGGGGGCGGCCGTGGCTGTCCAGCGCCGGGATCTTGCCGAACACCAGGTAGTGCACCACGGTGGCGGTCAGGTTGTCGGCGTTGCAGGGGCAGCCGGGGAGATTGATCACCGTTGCTCCGGGGACCGCCTCCTGGACGCCGACCGCGCCGGTAGGATTGGGGGCAGCCGCCGGGATGCCGCCGTAGGAGGCGCAGGTGCCGATGGCGATGGTGGCCGCGGCGCCGCCTGCCACCTGGCGCGCCCGTTCCAGGTGGCTCTTGCCCCCGACGCAGCCGTAGACCCCGCCGTCCTTCATCGGGATCGCCCCCTCGATGACGCAGAAGTATTTCCCCTTGAATTCGGCGATGGTCTGGTCCAGCGCGGCCTCGGCCTGGTGGCCGGCGGCGGCCATGATGGTCTCGTGGTAGTCGACCGAGAGGATATCGAGGACGATCTCGCCCACGGTGGGGTTGGCCGAACGCAAGAGCGCCTCGCTGTCGCCGGTGCACNNTTCACCTCGTCCAGGGCCCGGGCGATGGAGGGGGCAAACGACACCGGAAGCGCCAGCGCCGCCGTTATCGTGGAACAGAACTTGAGGAAGTCGCGTCGGGAAACGCCGCGCTCCTTGAGCAGTTCAGCCAGCGAATATTCCTGTTTTTGCCCACAACCACCCTGCCTGCCAGTTACCGGTTCCGTATTCGTCTTACTCATCCCGACCTCCCTCAGCACAAAGAAGCAGCGAAACAGTAGGAGAAAGTGGATCTGCAATGGGGGATCCACCGCGCATCTGGCAATTATAGTAAACAGTTGTTTTATGGCAAATATTATAATTTACACATGCTGCTTGCAACATTTGTGATACGTGGAACTTACACAGTAAAACAAAAACTCATGTCGTCACTCGGTTGTGGTTGTGTGACAGCAACTAGCGTTATGAGAAACGCTGAGCATTGACTAAGGCAGAAGTGCTGGCAGAGTAATTCCAAGCTTGAAAACCCAAATGGCATCGGATACCATAACCGCGATGGGCTGGAGGGAAAATATGAACCGTATTATTGGAATTAAAGGCGCGAAGCAGTTTCTCGGGGAACTGGAGCGGGATTGGGTGGCGGTGGACCAAGGTAAACCGGTGCCGGAACCTGTTCATAGGGTTTATTTCGAGTCAGCGGAGGTGCTATCGAAAGTGATCACGCGCCAGCGACACAACCTATTGAAGGTGCTGCATGCCAACGGTCCCCTCACAATCCGGGCCTTGGCGACTCTGCTGGAGCGTGATTACAAGAACGTGCACCAGGATGTGAAGATTCTCGAGGAGTCCGGCATGATCGAACGCGACGGCAAGAATCATCTGCTCGCACCGTACGAAAAGCTGACTATCGAACTTCCATTGACTGCCTGAAAGACCTTCAGGGCTGGCAAGTAAAAATGTACTTTCATGATGGTTTGCGAAAACTGCGTCGGACCGGCTTTTACCTGTTCAGGCTCATCACCTGATCGATACGCCTGCCGTGTTCTTCATCCCGCCGTAGGTCACCGAAATCGGTTCGTAGCAGCTCCGCCCCACGGAACTTAGCAGCCCCTTAGTCCCCGGCTGGTCACTCAGGGATATGCAGTCGGTCCGGAAATAGGCATAAGCGGCGGCCCAGGATGCCAGCTCGGTGACATCCTTTTTGGTCCGGTCGGAATAGGTCGCGGTCGCGGTCAACTGCAAGGAGTTCCCGATGGCAAGGGAGAAAGCGGGCCCTCGATCCACCCTTAGACCTACCAGGGTAGCGTCCCCGACGGTAAGGGTCGCGGAGTGCGATTTCCCCGCCGCCGAAGCGGAGATTATCGTGGTCCCCCGACCGGTTACCGCCGCCAGGCCGGTGTTGTCAATGATCGCGACGGCGGTATCGGACGAGCTCCAGCTTGAGAGCGCCGAAATGTCCTTGTCGCCGACCGTCTCAAAGCTCCCCACGGCATAGAAGCGCTTGGTCTCCCCCACCCCGATGGTCGCCTCAGGCGGTGTGACAGTGATCGCGTTCAGGGTGTCCGCGGTGACGGTGACCGTGGCCGCGGCGGAGCTCAGGCTCCCGTCATGCACCAGCAACTGCAGTGCGTAGCTCCCCGTCACGTCGGCGGTGAAGGTCGGTCTTGCCGCGCTTGGGCTGGAGAGCGCGGCACTGCTGCCGGCGGGCCTGGAGATAAAAGCCCAGCTATAGGTCAGGGGTTCCCGGTTGGCGGACGTGCTGCCGCTGCCGTTGAGCGTCACCAGGGAGCCGACGATCACGTTCTGTGCGGCACCCGCGTTGGCGATCGGCGCGACTTGGGGCAAGAAGGCGTTCACCGTCACGGTGGCGGCGGAGCTACTGCTCCTGCCGTCATGCACCACCAGGCTGAAGCTGTAGGAACCCGCGACATCGGCGGTGAAGCTCGGTTTCGCCACGCTGGCGCTGGAAAGAGCGGCGCCGCTGCCGGCGGGCTTGGAGCTAAGCTCCCAGTCATAGGTCAGGGGCTCGCCCCCGGCGGCACTGCTGCCGCTGCCGTCCAGTGTCACGAGAGTCCCCACAACCACGTTTTGCGGCACACCAGCCCTGGCAACCGGCGCGACGACGCCGCTTGGGAGCGCGGTCACCGTTATGGTGTCCTCTGAACTGTTGAGCTCATGGTCGGTGACCGTCAGTTTTACGGCGTATTGTCCCGGCAGGTCGGTATGGAGCGTGGGGTTGACCGTGGTGGGGTCGCTGATGGTGGCGCCGCTGCCAGCCGGTTTGGAGACGAGGGTCCATTGATAAGCGAGCAAACCTTGAGAAGGGCCGGTACTTTTAGAGCCATCCAGGGTGACTACGTTGCCAGCGGTCACGTCCTGGGCCAGGCCGGCTTTAGCGATCACCTTGTTGTCCGCGGACGACCCGCCTCCGCACCCCGACAGGCCCAACAGTGCCAGAAGGAGCACTGTTATCATCCTCATCGCGCTTCCACTCATTCCACCCCTCCACAAACAGCCCGCCGGCAAGTTTCAACCTCTAGGCGGGCCCATAACACATCAATCAAAATTGCGCAGCTCTATCTAACACTTTATGAGGCAAAAGTAAAGCAAATCGGGCACAGTTTCAGCCACTTGGAAGCGGAACCGTATCCCAAGGGAAACCCCCTCCCTCGCCTCCCCGCCCCGGGGCGGCAGTCTGGCGGCTCACCCCATCCCCCCCTCCCCCGGCCAGCACCAGCCGCAGCAGCTAGCCCACACGGAGATAGCGGTTTACACAGTTACCAAAATGTAGTAATTAAATACTAAATTTTAGCAATTCAAGCAGCGTCGCGGCCACAACCGCGACCTGCGCGGAGGAAGCAGCATGTACTACCTCACCGGGCTGCTCGGTTCCAAGGCAAAGGAGTGCGTCCTCATGTACCTTTTCGCCCGGGGCAAAGCCTACGTATCGGAAATAGCCGCCTTTTACCCCGAGGTGAGCCGCAGCGCGATCCAGAACGCCGCAGAGGTCCTGGAAAAGGACGGCGTCCTCATCGAGGGACAGCAGGGAAACCTGCGAGTCTACGAGTTCAACCCCCGCTGTCCCTACGGCCGGCCGCTGCAACTCCTGCTCCAGGACGTCTCCAAGTGCTACCCCCCGGGGGAGCGCGAGCGCCTCTTCATCTTCCGGGGAGCCCCGCGTAGAAAAGGCAAAGCCGTATGACCCGGCGCACCGTCTTCACCGGGGCAACGGTTCGCCAGAACGAAAAAACTTGAAAAAAGTAACAAATATGTTATGAGGTAATCATGCGGTGGACTATCGACTATCTATAGTGAAGAGGTTCGCCTCGAAATCAATTCCTTGCCGGCTGACATCCGAGCGTCCTATGCTCGGTTGACCGACCTGCTCGCAGAGTTCGGCCTCGATCTCCGCATGCCCCATTCACGTGCAATGGGAGGAGGGTTGTTTGAGCTTCGACCAAGAGGACGGGAAGGAATTGCGCGAGTCTTCTACTGCATGAAGGTGGGCAAGAAAATTGTCGTGCTCCACTCGTTCGTCAAGAAAACGCAGGAAACGCCTAAGCGGGAGCTTGACCTCGCCCGACGCCGGCAAAAGGAGATATCAGGACCATGAGCAGGAAAGCACCCACGCAAACTCACAGCCAGATGGTAGAGGAATGGAAGCAGGAGCCGGAATTCAAGGCGGCCTATGATGACTTGGAGATGGAATTCACCCTGCTGCGTGAACTCCTGCTCGCCCGGCAAACGGCCGGCCTGACTCAGGCAGAGGTGGCAGAGAAGATGGGGACGAAACCGCCAGCGGTGACACGCCTGGAAACAGCTCTTTCAGACCAGAGGCATTCACCGACGCTAGCCACCCTGAAAAAATACGCCCATGCGGTAGGCTGCACGCTCGAAGTCCACCTGGTACCGACCAAGACCGCCAAAGCTGGATGAGAAAACAGAAGCCCGAGCAGCCAGAGACCACACCAGAGACCACACCACGCAAAATGGTTACAACTTAAGCACTGTAACCATTTGTTATTATTGGCGCGCCCGGAGAGATTCGAACTCCCGACACCCTGGTTCGAAGCCAGGTACTCTATCCAGCTGAGCTACGGGCGCTTTGTTTGCGGCATTGGTGATTTTATCATACAGTGGCTCTCTTTTCTCGTGCTATAATCCCTCGCCCTTCCCCTGCCAATGCCATCAAGGGGTGGTGCGTCGTCCTACTTGAGTATATTGGAGAAGGTTCTAAATGCTGTTCCAAGCTGTGATATTCATGAACCTCGCCCTGATCTTCTACACCTGGGCGGTGTTCAGCGCGCGCAAACAAGGGCTGCTCCGCAAGCACCTGCTCATCTTCGGAGCGGGCCTGATTTGCGACTACCTCGGCACTCACCTCATGTTCCTCTACGGCCTCGCCACTGGCTACGTCCCCGAAATGCACACCCTCACGGGCCTGGGCTCGCTCTACGGCATGGCCTTCCACTTCATGCTGGCCCTCTCCGCTTCCCTGATACGCCGGGCCGAGGCGGTGAACCGCCTGTTCCACCGGGTCAGCCTCACCATCTACACCGGCTGGGTGATCGCCTTCATCTCGGGGATGGTGGCGGGGATACATGCGGCACAAAGGCATGGCGCGCAGTAGATAAAAAAAGAGCCGGGCGGTTTATCCCCCCGGCTGCTTCTTGTCCATCCCTTCTTTTCGCTTCAGCGCATCCCTACTTCAGCGCGTGCATCTTCGCCTTCATCTGCTCGACGTCCACGTCGCCGCCGAAGTCGAAGTTGGAACCGTGGTCCCTCATCATCAGCACGAAAGCGCTCAGCATGTACCTGCGTTTGAAGCCGTCCTCCAGGTCCACGATCTCCTGCATCTTGTTGCTGTAAAAGGACATGTAGCACTTGCCCAAGGCCTGCACGATCTCGTCCATGGTCATGTTGTAGGGCTCGACGATCGGGGTCACCAGGTTGTACTTGGAGTAGTCCCAGACCCTGATCCGGTCCTTCATATCCTTGTAGATCGGGGTGAAGGGGAACGGGGTCACCACCGGGAACACGGCGATGTCCGGGTTGAGATACTTGGCGGACTCGATGGTGTTCTCGATGGAATCCCAGGTCTCGGTCGGAAAGCCGATCATGAAGGAGGCCTCGGTGATGATCTGGGCCTCGCGCAAAAGATCGAGCGCCTGCTTGTTCTGCTCGAAGCTGGTCCCCTTGGAGAGACTGTTCAAGACGTCCTTCTCGGCGCTCTCGGCGCCCAGGTAGACGTGGATGATGCCGGCATCGCGGTACTTGTGCAGGATGTCGGCGTCCCTGATGATGTCTTCCACGCGGGTCTCGATCAAGAGGTGCACGCCGAGTTGCTTCTCGATCAGCAGATCGAGGTACAGTTCCCAGCGGTCGCGGTGCTTGGTGGGATACGGATCGATCAGGGTGAAGAACTTGATGTTGTAGGTGTCGATCAGGTGGACCATCTCCTCGATCACGTTCTCCGGCTTGCGGCAGCGCCAGTCCTCGCGCCAGAACATGCGCTGGCTGCAGAAGGCGCAGTCCATGTCGCACCCCCTGGAGGTCAGGATGGAGGCCATCCTGCCGAAGGGCTCGACCAGGTACTGGTAGTCGTCCCAGTCAAGCAGGTGCCACGCCGGACGCAAGGAGTCCAGGTCGACGATGTGCGGCTGATTGCCGTTGGTAAGTACCTTCCCGTCTTCCCGGTAGGCGATACCCTTGACGCTTTTGGCGGTCCCTTCCGGAATGGCTGCCAGAAGCTGCTT
Source organism: Geobacter sp. (assembly GCA_003499925.1). GTDB lineage: Bacteria > Desulfobacterota > Desulfuromonadia > Geobacterales > Geobacteraceae > Geomonas. The sequence goes on along the minus strand of DNRQ01000164.1, from coordinate 25,679 downwards.
CAGGGTCTGCTCGGGCTCTCCCTTCAGGATGTAGTCGACCAGGTTGGTCTCGTCCTCCAGGATCTCCTCGAACATGAAGGAGGGATGGGGTCCGCCCAGAAGGGTCACGATGGCCGGATTGATCTCCTTGGCGATGTTCATGATCTTCAGAGCGTCGGGAACCGTGGCGGTACTGATGGCACCGGTGACCGGCAGGTAGTCCAGGGTCATCACGATGTCGGGCTGGTAGCTTTCAATCTCCTGCCTGATCTCAACGAACGAGAGCTTCTTGTTCATGGCATCGAATATCTTCGCCTCGTGCCCCGTCTCAGTTGCGGCTCCGGCAAGGTATGCCAGGTGAAGAGGCGGCCAGGTGCCTACCACCTGTACCCCCCAGCAGTGATATGGAGCTGTTACGAAAAGAATCTTGCTCATCCGGTTTTCTCCCTCTAAAAATTGGCGTGTGCTGCAGCTAACGACAGACTCTTCTTTGCAATCCGACACTTAGAGCAATGTATCCGCCCTCCCCTCCCCTTGTCAAGGGGGAAAGGAGTCCCTAGCTTCATCGGCTCCGGTCGATCGGCGACTCTCCGGCCCAATCTGCCCGGCCGGCTCGTGCCGGCCACGCCAGGGACTTATCGACGCCTTACAGTATCAACTTAAGGTAAAGTGACGATAATAGTAATGTAAAGATTTCATGAAGATCGGGTCAGCTCGGCAGGATGAACCATACGCCATCGGGTCAGCTCGGCAGGATGAACCATACGCGGGTCCCGCTCTGGTCGCTCTCGGCACCGACCGTGCCGCCGTGGGCCTCGATCAGTTCCTTGACGATCGCCAGTCCAATTCCGGCGCCCCCCGCGTCGCGCGAGCGCGAACGGTCGGCCCGGAAGAACCTCTCGAACAGGAACGGGATGTCCTTTTCGGCGATCACGGCGCCGCTGTTGGCGAAGACGGTCCGGATACCCTCCGCGCTGCGCTCGGTGGAGATCTCCACGCTTCCCCCGGACGGGGTGTATTTCCAGGCGTTGTCGGCCAGGTTGCGGATCGCCTGCAGCAGCTTGTCACGGTCTGCGGTCACCATTTCGGTGCCGCTCTGAAGCCGCCACGCTATCCCGATCTCCTTCTCCTGGAAGTTCGGCCGGTACAGCTCCATGATCTGCCCCAGCAGTTCGTGAAGGGAGATCTCCTGGCGGTCCAGGAAGGACTTGGCGGCGTCGGCCCGGGCCAGTTGCTGCAGGTCCTCGACCAGATGGACCAGCCGAAGCACCTCCTGCTCCAGCATCTGGAAGGTCTCCCGGCTCGGCATGATGACGCTGTCGCTTAGCCCCTCCAGGTAGCCGCGCAGGTTGGTGAGCGGCGTGCGCAGCTCGTGGGCGATGTCGGCCACCATGTTCTTGCGCAGCCCCTCGATCTTCTCCAGGTTCTCCGCCATGTGGTTGAAGGCATCGGCAAGCTGCCCCCCCTCGTAGCGCGACGCCACCTTGACCCGCTCGGAATAGTTGCCGTCGGCGACCTGCCTGGTGATGGCCGTTATCTGCAGCAGCGGGCGCAACACCCAGCGGGTCAAGAGGTAGCTCAGAAGCAGCGTCAGCGCCAGTGCGGCCAGGGTGCCCCAGATCAGGTCGCGGTGGACCGCTTCCAGGAACAGGCGGTGCGACTCGGCAGGGGCCACGTGGTAGCGCTCCACGAGCAGCGCGTAGTAGTCGGCGGCCCGCCGGTCGATGGCCTGCCATACCAGGAGCGCGATCACCGCGAAGACCGGGACGATGTGGCCGATCAGCAATTTCCAGAGCAGGCGCTGTCTCATCCTCTCCCCTACTCGCAGCTATCGTCGCTGAACCGGTAGCCGTGACCGCGCACCGTCAGGATGTAGCGGGGCCTGGAGGCGTCGTCCTCGATCTTTTGGCGCAGCTTGCCGATATGGACGTCTATCACCCGGTCGATGACCGCTTCGCCGTGGCGGTAGCAGTGGTTCAGCAGTTCCTCCCTGGAGAAGGCCTTCCCCGGAGAGCTCATCAGCGCGTGCAGGATCTTGTATTCCGACGAGGTCAGAAGGACCGGGCGGCCGTCCCGGGCCAAGCGGCGCTTCTCCGGATCGAGCTCCAGGCCGTGGTAGGAGAGCACGGCCGGGGCTTGCGGGGAAGCGGGCCTGCTGCGCCGCAGTATCGCCTTCACCCGCTCCACCAGCTCGCGCGGGCTAAACGGCTTGACCACGTAATCGTCGGCGCCCATGGCGAGCCCCGCCACCCGGTCGATCTCCTCTTCCCGTGCGGTAAGCATCAGGATCGGCACGTTGGACGACTTGCGCAGCGCCCGGCAGATCTCCCAGCCGTCCACGTTGGGCAGCATCACGTCCAGGATGACGAAGACCGGATTGCAGGAAGCGGCCGCCTGAATCGCCTCCCCCCCCTCGTGAACCAGCACCGTCGAAAAACCCTCGCGCTTGAGATAGGTTGCCACCAGTGCGGCGGTATTATGGTCGTCTTCGACTATCAGGACGGTGTCTTGGTGGCCGATGGCTTGCGGCATGTTTTCTCCGTCTCGATGGGTGGTTTGCAAAAGATCGGTTGGCGGGCGGGGCGGGTCATCTATCCTGGGGGAGCCGGGAGCGCCGCCAGCCGGCCATGTGGCCGGCGAGAAGTACTACCTTGCGGTAACCGATGAGCCCCAGCAGCGCCTTGACGATCATGGCGCGCGGGCCGAGTTCGCAGGTCACCACAAGTTCCGTCTGCCGGTCCGAGGGGAGCGGGGCGAGCCCCAAAAGGAGCTTCCAGGTCGGGACGTGGAGCGCGCCCGGGATGTGGCCGCGCCGGAACTCGATCCCGGTCCGGACGTCCACCACGGTCGGGGGGTCTCCGGATGCGATCCTTTGCGAAAGTTCCCGGGGCTGCATCTGCGGGGGGGTCACGTCTTGAATCTCATCGCCACTTCTTCGATCTTGGCCGGAATCTTGTTCAGCGTCCCGACACTGAGCTTCTTCACGATGAAGGAACTCCCCATGATCAGCTTGGTGGCCCTCACGATGTACCCCCGCTTGAAGGTATCCTTCATCATCATCACCTCGGCGATCTTTCCCATGTAGAACTTGCGGAAACAGTCCACGATGGCCACATCGAGCTGGCGCCTGCTCATCTGCTTCGGCTCGATGATCGACTCGATGAAGTTGTACTTGGAATAGTCCCATTCCGTGATGTACTGCTTGAGCTCCTGGTACATCTCCGAGTAGGGCCAGGGGGTGATCGGGAAGAAATTGGCGTTGTCGGGGTTGTAGTACTGGGCAAGCTTCAGGGTCGCCTTGACGCTCTCTACGGTCTCGTCGGGGAAGCCGACCAGGAAGGAGGCCTCGCTGACGATGCCGTGCTCGTGAATGATGTCGAGCGCCTGCTTGGCCTCGTCGACGGTCGTCCCCTTCTTGATGGCGTCCAGGGTCTGCTGGTTGGTCGACTCGATGCCGACCGAGATGTGAATGATCCCCGCCTTGCGGTACTTCCAGACGATCTCCCGGTCCCGGATGATGTCCGAGGCCCTGGTCTCCATGATCAGGTGGATCGGGAGATCCTTGGCGATCAGCGCATCGAGCAGGGCCTCCCAGCGCAGGGCGTTGCGGCTGGCATACTCGTCGGTGATCATGAAAACGTTGACCTGGTAGGTGCTGTACAGGTACTGCAGTTCGTCGGCCACCTGCTGGGGGTCGCGGGCACGCCAGCTCTGGTCCCAGAATTTCTGCTGCGAGCAGAAGACGCACTCCTGGTCGCAGCCGCGCGAGGTGCTGATGGCGCCGAAACGGGAGCCGGGAATGATGAAGTACTGGTAATCCGGCCAGTCGAGCAGGTCCCAGGCAGCCGGGAGCCGGTCCAGGCTCTCCATCAGGGAGCGCTTCGGCGTGGCGACGACCGCCTCTCCCCGCCGGAAGGCCAGGCCGGAAACGGCGCAGGGATCCCCCCCCTGCTCCAGCACCGTGAGCAGCTCCTGGAGGGAGAGCTCCCCCTCGCCGATGATGATGTAATCGACCGCGCTCGATGACTGGAGTATCTCCCGGTACATGAAGCTCGGATGCACCCCCCCGAGGATGGTCACCGTTTCGGGGTTGATCCGCTTTGCCAGTTCCAGCGTCTTCAGGGCGTCGTTGATGGTAGCGGTGATGGCGCTGGTGGCGAGGTAGTCGGGCCCTGCTTCCCTGAGCCTCTCCTCGATCTCGGGGTAGCCATGCCCCTTGGCCATCGCGTCGTAAATCTCGGCTCTGAGCCCGGCCTGCCGGGCCGCACCGGCCAGGTAGACGAAGTTCAGGGGAATCCAGCGTCCGGCGAGTTCCGGAATTCCGCTATGGTAGGGGGGCGTTACGAAGGTTATTTTCCTAGGGGTTGCCGATCCTGTCATTTATGTCCCGGAAGATCCTATTGTTTCATCTTAGGCGCGAGGGTCGCGAAGATCGCGGCTTACGCGAAAAAAGCCCCCCCGGTAAGAGCCCGGGGGGGCAGGATGTTACCGCACCTTCAACCGTTCGACCGTGAGCTTACCCTTTTGGATCTTCAGGGTGCCGTCGACCACCGTGAAGCTGGTCGTGGTTCTCGTGCTGAAGGCGGCGTCGGTGAAGCCCCCTTTGAGCAGGATCGGCACCGGACTGGTCATGATCACGTTCTCCACGAAGGTGTCGTTCTTGGCCCGGACCGTCTGCCCCACCGTGAGGATGGCGTCGAGCGCCCCGTCCACGGTGAAGTAGGGGGTGGTCCTGCCGTCGATGCGCACCGGCGGGGGCCTGACCGCGAAGCTGGCGGTGACGCTCTTGGCGGCGTCGATGGTGAGCTGGCAGTTACCGGTGCCGGTGCAGGCGCCGCTCCAGCCGCTAAAGACGGAGGAGAGCGAAGGATACGGTATCAGGGTCACCGTGCTGCCACCGGCGAAGCTGGCGCTGCAGCCGGCGGTGCTGCCGGTGAGGCAGGCAATGCCGGAGGGGTTGCTGTTGACGCTGCCGCTGCCAAGGCCGGTAGTCTGCACCGCCACTGTCCTGGCTACGGTGACGTTCACCGTCCTGGAGACGCTCGCCGAGACCACCCCGGCGGTCCCCTTGGCCCAGGCGTACAGGGTCCTGGCTCCCACGCCGGTAAAGGCATAGGAGGTCGGGGGGGTCGTGCTCCAGCCGCCTGCAGTGGCGGCGGGGGGGGTCGCGCTCTCCGTCAGCAGGTAGCCGCCGATCCCGTTGGTTTCCGTCGCCGTCACGCTGATTCCGGTAACGGTGAGCGACGCTGAAGTGGCGGCGACGGTGAAGTTCGTGATGGTGGGAATACCGCTGGTGATCGTCGCGAAGGTAAGGCTGGTGCCGTTGACCGTGACGGGGGTGAGCGGTGTCCAGACCTCCGGATACCCCTGGGCGGTAAACTTGACATAGTAGTTTCCGGGGCGGATCAGGCTCAGATAGTAGCTTCCGAAGGTGCTCGACGCCCCTGCCGGAATGTTGACGACCGGCACCGAAGTGACCCTAGCGCGGTTGGCATCGTAGAGCGCGACCTGTATCGCGACCTTGTCCTTGAGAAAGACGGAGCCTGAAATGGCGCCCCAGCCGCCCAGGATGGCGTTCACGTTGGTGGTCACCACGCCGGTTGCGACCGGGAGGAGGGACGGTTCATCCAGCCTGTTGTTGTAATAGACGCTTGTCGTGTCGGTGCTGAAGAGCACCTTGTAACTTCCGGCCGCAAGGCCGCCGTAGATGTAGCTGCCGTCGGACTGGGTGGTAATGCGAGGCTTCGCGTTGCCTACCGTGTCAAAGACGTCGATCGAGACTCCGGCGAGCCCCACGCCGTTCAGGTCGGTAACCTTCCCGGAGAAGTTGGCCCCGAGCATGAAGGAGACCCGGTTCTCGGACCTGTTGCCGTTGGCGTCCAGCACGGAGACCGACCAGTTGTAGAGTACCGCAGGAGCCAGCGTGCCGCCGTACGGGGTCTCGGTGGCGGAGAGGTTGGTGCCCCACTGGAAGTCGGAGCCGGTCAGGGAGAAACCGTACTCGAGGAAGTTCGCCGGCAGGGTCGCAGGCGCCGTCCATCTGAAGGTCGGCTGGGCCGAAGAGCCGACCGCCCCCACCGGGGTTGCCGGCGTGGCGAAGGCATCGATCACGTTGCTGACCGTTACCGGCAGGGTTTCCACCGTGGTGCTGTCCAGATAGCTTACGGTCAGAGTGTAGGCGGCGCCTATCGCGGGACGCGACGCCAGGGGGATGGAGGCTCTGTAGGTAGTCACCTCGAGAGAATCTGCGATGAGATCGACGGGGGTGCTGATTCCGGCTCCGCTCAGCTTGACGTCCGCCAAACCCAAACCGGCGGAGACGCTGACGGTGGCGTCGAGGGAATACCCCTCGGTGCTGCCGCTTTTCCAGTGAGTCGTGGTAACCGCGCCGGTGGCGGCCGATGCAGACGACGGAGCGGCGACCAGCGCAGTAAGCGCCAGCAATCCGGCAACCAGCAGGCTCAGCCCAGCAGTTCTTTTGCGAAACAGCCTAGAAACCCTTTTAAACATTCTGCCTCCTTTTAGGCACCACGGACAGGATCGATGATCCTGCCAGCTGTCAACTCACTTACCCTTTGGTCTTTTCCCGCCCGGCAATAGAGCAGGCTCATTTGGCCTCTGGACCCGGCTGCAGGGAGCCCGGGCGTACCACGTCTTCCTGCAACAAGCGGTCCCGAACAGCAGAACCGGCACGAAATCATCGCACCGGACCTACAATACTGCAAATACGGCTGGTTACCTTTATTTGTACCCGATTATTAGAGTGTACTCTGCGGGTCAAGCGGGAAATGACGGGGTGCCAACGTGGTTTGCCGTAGGGACGGCAGTGCGGTTGTTTCAAGACGCCCTCCCCGGGGTCATGATCATCACAGCTGCGAAAAAGCACGACATATCGGGATGTTGAATATGCCTGGCCCGAAACGGACCCCGGCACTAATGAGAGCCTGCCGTAAGAGTCCGGAAAACATATTACGACACCGGCTCTCCATTTGTCTATATGAAAAAAGGTATGCGGGAAGTGCAAGGGCTCAAGAGGCAGGAGGAGGGAACTATATCCAAAACAAAGGCTGTGCCTTTACCCCCCTTTGCAAAGGGGGGCAAGGGGGGATTTTGCCCACCTGAGCTGACTAAATCCCCCTCGATCCCCCTTTGCTAAAGGGGGAAGGTCCCATTTTTGGCCAGTACCTTTGTTTGGTAGGTAGTTCCAGGGTCGGGAGGGTGGCGGGATCCGCACATCGACCCCACCGTTGTAGAGCGATGGATAGCGGCAGAAGGGGCTGATTTACAAAAATATTGTAACTCCCTGCCATTTATGGTACGTCCGTAGGGAGCCGAAGCCCGACACTCCGGGCGCCATCGGCAAGGTGATACGGAAACTTATTGAGAAGCATCTCTAAATCTGATTGGTGCTAATCTTCCGCAAACTCCCAGAAGCACCCCCTCCCCCTTGATGGGGGAGGGTTGGGGAGAGGGTGAAAAGCTTGCGTAAGCCTCACCCTCCCCCCGCCCCTCCCATCAAGGGAGGGGAGAAAACCTAGCGGAAGCTCAGCGCTAATCAGGTCTCTAAATGAGTAGCGCTGCCTCATCGCGACCGGACATGCTGACAATCGATTTCGACCTTTGGCGTAGGCCATCCGGAGGCATTATTTCGGCGGCTGGACATTCGGGTGAATTTCTGGAGAGCGAAGATGAAAACAGTATTGACGTGCCTTGTGTTGATGGCTTTGGCCTTGCCGGCACACGCCGGGCAGGGGAGCATCGAGGAAAGGGACGACGTCTACATCGTTGAGTACGGCAGCGATCCGGCGGAGAAAAAGGCGGAATCGGCAGACGAATCGGGCGCGTCTATGCCCGCTGTCGAACCGGCGCCGGATCCAGTTCCAGAGGAAGTACCCGTGGAGGTGCCCGCTGAGGCGCCTGCGGAGGCGCCCGCTGAGGCGCCTGCGGAGGCGCCTGCGGAGGCTCCCGCGGAGGTTCCTGCGGAGGCGCCACCGTAGGGTGCGGATCCTGCCGCACAATAGCCCCGCAAGAGTCAGCTTCCCCCCTCTCCCCAGCCCTCTCCCACCAGGGGAGAGGGGACTTCAGCAAAGCGGCCGGCATGCTCTTTTCAGCGAGCTTTCGCGCCTTTTTCCACCTGACCCTTCTTGCCTTAACCTTACCCGATTAGTGCTTATCTTCTGAAGACCGGCAGCCCTCTCCCCTTTATACATAAGCCTCGCCCTCCCCCCTCCCCCCGCCCCCACTGCNNATTCCGTGAATCATGTAGGGTGGGCCGTGCCCACCATCAGGATGCGGTTGTGGTGGGCACGGCCCACCCTACCTCTCATTCCCTTAACTTAATGGCAGTGCCCCCCGCCCCTGCCCCGGTTTATCCAGCGGAAGATCAGCACTGATCAGGTTTTCCAAAGGGGGGTTGATACTGCCGGCTTACTGAAGTCAAAACAAACCGGGATAAAAAAACCGGCAAAGTGCCGGCTTTATCTCGCGCTGCAAATTTGCAGGAGAGGGGCAGTGACTGCCCCTCTCCTGTGCCTTCCACCCTGCTAGCTAAAATGAATCTGATCGGACTCCCCTTGCGAAGATGCCCTACGGGGTGACAGTTATCCTGAAGATGATCGGAACGCCGTCGATAAGGAAAAGGGTGCTTTCCACGCCAGTTGCGGCTGTAGGGACGATGCCCCCCAGGAACAGCGTCTGCTTGTCGTTCAGGGTGAGGGTCGCGGGCAACGTCAGAATCTCTTTGTCCGTAAAAAGAGGAGTACTAACATCAACGGAGAGGTCAGCGAAGCCTCCTTGGGACTCAGCATCCAGTGTTATGGTGTGGATACCGGGGACCAGGCGCAGGGTGGTCTCTGTGGTTACGAGGGTACCCGCCGCACCGCTCGCGTTGACCGTTTGGGCTACGACACCGGCCGTCGTAGTAGTGAAGGTGGCGCTCTTGCCGCCGACGGTCAAGGTGGTAGTCACGGTGGTCTCAGTCGTACCGTTGGCAGAGGTATGCTGCACGGTGACCCTCTCGCCGTTTTTCACGATTCCGGCGTCCGAGGTGAAGGGGCCGTCGTTAATACTGTAGTCGCCCCCCGTGACACTGATCGCCACGGAAGCGCCGGTAATCGAGACGGTCAGGGGAGCTGAAGTCTGCTTCGCGGCCCGAGCTACATTAAAACGTACGTCCTCGGTGAAGCCGAACGGGGTGGCGGTGGTGCTGGAGAAGGTCGCTTTCTTGTCGCCGATGGTCAGGGTGGTGGTGACGGTCTGACCTCCCGTGCTCGACGCGGTATGCTGCACGGTCACGGTGTCACCGTTTTTCACGGTCCCGGCGGCCGTGGTGAAGGTCCCGGCGTTGATCTTGTACTCACCGCCTGTGACGCTGATTGCCGCGTCGGGGCCGGTGAGGCTGACGGTGACGGCGTTGGAGGTCTGTGTCGACCCCGTAGCGACATTGGTGACCGATGCGGGAGAAAAGGAGAAGGCCGCTACGCTCTGTTCCGGGAACCATTCAACATCGCCACAGCCGCCCAAGGCCAGTCCGAGTAAAGCCAGCAACAAGAAAACTCTGCGCATCCTACCCCCTATACCTGACTCATCTTTTGGAAAACGAGCCATTATAACGGTTCAGGGTTCAAAGTTCAAGGTTCAAGGTTACAACCGAAAATCGGTTCAAAGTTCAAGGTTCAAGGTTCAAAACGTTACAGCAAAAAACGGTTCAGGGTTCAAAGTTCAACTTACAACAGAAAGTTGACCCTGAACCCTGAACCCTGAACCCTGAACCCTGAACCCTGAACCCTGAACCTTGAACCCTGAACCCTGAACCCTGAACCCTGAACCTTGAACCTTGAACCTTGAACCTTGAACCTTGAACCTTGAACCTTGAACCTTGAACCGCCTATTTGTCGTGGCAGGTGAGGCAGAGAGCGCTGTTTCTGTCGCTCATGACAAGATGCCCTCTTTCCGGGTTCAGTGGATCGTGGCAGGTAAGACAACCGACCTTGCCGTCCACGAATATCATCTTGGTATCGGTCCCTATCGGCTTATACCCCCTGTTCGCTGCTACATAACTGCTATAGGTCATGCCGATCGGGTGGTCGCTGGTAAACGAGGCTACCCTGGACTTCCTGTCGAACGGCCTGTCCCGTAGATCCACTCCTATGGAAGAGGCACCGGCACCGTCGTGGCAGCTGACGCAATCCGTTGAGAAGGAATCTATCGCGAGCGCCCTCTTTGCGGTTGGAGTGCCGAAGAAGAAGGAGGATATCCCGGACCGCCCTCTCTCATGGGAGTCATCTTCGGAATAGGCAGCCGGCTCGATGTTGCCGTACATATCTTCCACAGCATTGCCGGCCATGGATGAACCGCCCAGCGCCTGTTCGACCTTCACCAGGTACTGCCTTCGGACCGAAACCGATTTCTGCAGCTGCAGCGAATAGGCGCACAGCTCCTTGCCGGGACTGGTGGAGGGCGTAAGGGGCGCGAAGGCACCGGCCATCTGAGCCAAGCCCATGACGACTCCCCCAACCAGGCAGGAAATGGCTAAACAGCGCGACGCGGTTTCTTTCTTGATTATCTTCTTCATGGCGTACCTCCCGTCTGCTCACCCTTAGCAGTACAAACGGGGTACCATGTTTTGATGACTCGGAACATAAGCTGTAACTATCGGTTTTTGCATCACATTTTTGGCCAGGCCTAGCGGATACCGATTTCCATGTTCAAATAGGAGCTGTTCAATGTTTGCACAAAAAACACCGAGGCATTTTTTTAAACGGTATCGGCACGCTCGCACACCCTTCGGCGCTCGGCCGAAGATTAACCTGATTAGCCACCCACCCGCCTGAGGCACGTTTTTGTCGGAGAGGGACTTACCTGGCTGCAACGCTCCCGACACCAGATCCCTCCCTTTGGAAAAGGGGGGACAGGGGGGATTTGCCTTTCGAGTTCCTCAGAAGCACCCCGCGCCGCCGTGGGCGACCCTGTATCAAAAAGTAACTACTACTTCCGCAAGCATTCCACCACTTGCTCCTCCCCCCGGAGGGGGGAGGTCGGGAGGGGGGAAGACTGCTGGCTTCAAGGAAGAACTGGCCTGGGCTTCCC
>DNRQ01000164.1:0-14514 GCA_003499925.1 Geobacter sp. | reverse complement strand
ACTTAATGGCAGTGCCCGCAAGGGAGGGGGGAAGACCAGGCGGGAGATTGGTACTAATCAGGTCCTTTTAGAGTTGGCATTTGGCAGCGCTTGGAGAGGAGCTATGGAGGATGGGTACAGGGAGAGCGGGCGGGGTGACCATACTGGAGAACCGGGCTGAACATGGTTCTCGTTCCCAAGCTCCAGCTTGGGAATGTAATTGGTGTCAAAGCTCCAGCTTTGAAGCGTAGTGAAGCGGAGCTTCCCGTATAATTTCTCGTTCCCAAGCTGGAGCTTGGGAACGAGATGATAGCAAGCATGACACAGCGAAGCAGCCCGGCGGTCGATGTGCAATTACAATTGAAAGTGTGAACCGTTCAATTCTGGTAACCTGGACGTTTAATCTTGAACTCAATATATAGTTGGTATAAGATGCTGCAAAATCAACCATCGGAGCAGAATTTGTCGAGCATCTTTCGCCCCCTCATAATCGCCTGCACCCTTTCGTTGTTCTTTTCATCGCTGGGGCATTCGGTTACCGAGATCCCGAAAGTCGTCAAGCCGATCACATCTATCGGACTCACCCCCACCATCGGCGGTTACTTCTTTGCAGCTCCGCAGTCCCTTAACGCCACCCCGCTTTACGGTTTAAGGCTCAGCTACGACCATGTCGGCACCTCCATAGTCGACAGCCTCGGGGTCGAGGGGACCGTCAACTACTTCAGCACGAAGGGGAAGAGTGGCGGGGAAAAAGCCGACGGTCTGATCTTCCGTACCGATGCCATTTACTCCATCACCCCGAGAAACAAGTGGGTTCCCTTTTTTGCCGTCGGAGTAGGCGGGCTGCTGATCGACAGGAACGGCACGCGTGACAACAGCCCCTTCCTCAATTACGGCCTGGGACTTAAGTATTACTACGAGGACTATCTGGCGTTCAGAGTAGATGCGCGTCAGCTCTTCGTTTACAGCAACGTCGGAACCAGCAACAATTACGAGTTGAGTACCGGTGTGAGCTACTTCTTCGGCAAGGAGCGCAAGAAGAAAGGGCCGCCGGCAAAAGCCAAAGCGCCCCTCCCCAAGGCGGTGCCGATCCTGGCCGAGGAAACCCCGGAGACGGTGGCGACGGACGAAACGCCCCTCGATAAATTGGGAGTCATAGGCGCAGCCATTCTCGGGATCACGACCGCACCTCCCGTGTTCCTTCCGGCGCCCCCGGTTCAGCCGCAAGCGCTCGCCTATATACCGCCGAAAGCGCCGGCGCAAAGAACGGAGGTTGCAGTGCTACCGGCAACGCCCCCTCCGGCACCGGTGGCACCGGCTCCGGTCCGGGTGGCAGCCGAGCCTCCGCGCATCGAGCAAAAGAAGGTGCTCTACCTGACGGTCGAGTTCGACTTCGGCAGCTCTGCCGTACGCCCCAGCTACAACAAGCAGATCGCGGCACTGGCTGCAACTATCAAGGAGTCGCGCAAATCGAAAGTGGCCATCGAGGGACATACCGACCACGTCGGGAAGAGCAAGCCCAACCTGGTTCTGTCGCAACGCCGGGCCAACAACGTCAAGAAGCAGCTGGTTAAAAACGGCGTGGATTCCCGGAAGATCTCCATCAAGGGATATGGCTACGCCAAGCCCAAGGCCACCAACAAGACGAGCAAAGGAAGACAGAAAAACCGCAGGGCGTTGGCTGTCGTCAGCGTAATCACCATAAACGACACTCCGGTATTGCCGGAGAAGTGAGCTTCGCCCGAACCTTGATCGGGGAGCCGCCCCGGTGAAGATGAAACTACGCGCACCGTTCAACCAGGCACTCAACGTTGCCCACCAGGCCGCTGGCCGGCCAAAAACAACCGATCTGAGGAGTTCCAAATGACAAGAAACGCGAAGAAGACCAGTACCGGAATAGCGCTGACGCTCCTGGCGGTCGCCCTTACCGGTTGTACCGGCCCCGGCAAGACAACCAAGAGTACGGCGCCGGCACCGGCCGCCTCCGGCCTCTCCGGCAAGGTGGTCGAGACCATGGACGGCGGCGGATATACCTACATGCTGCTGGAAAGGGACGGCGGGAAGATCTGGGTAGCGGCACCGGTCATGAAGGTGACCGTGGGACAGGAGCTCAAACTTCTCCCCGGGGCCGAGATGAACAACTTCTCGAGCAAGGCGCTGAACCGCGATTTCGAAAAGATCATCTTCTCCGGCGGCCTGGACCAGAAAGCCGCCCCGTCGGCCCCGACGGTCAGCGACAGCAGCAACGAGTCCGCGCAGCCGCTCCTGACAGGGAAGGTTGTCGAGACCATGGACGCCATGCAGTACACCTACATCAAGCTGGAGAAGGACGGCAAGAGCTCATGGTCCGCAGTACCGGCCACAGCTGTTGCGGTTGGCGACGAGATCGAGCTGCTCCCCGGCACGGCGATGGGTAAATTCACCAGCAAAAGGCTGAACCGGACCTTCAACTCGATATACTTCGCGTCAGGGGTGAAAAGCAACGCCACAGCGCCCGCAGCGCCGGCAGCGCTCCCCGAGGGACACCCCAAGGCTGAGGCTGCGGCCGGACTCCCCGCCGGGCACCCGAAAGTGGAGCCTGCAGTGGAACCCGCACCGAAGGCGCCCATCCCTGTTCCGGCCGCCAATCTGATAACCGGCAAGGTGGTGGAAACCGCGGATGCCGGGGGGTACACCTACATCTGCCTGGAAAAGGACGGCGAGAAGACCTGGGCGGCAGTTCCGCCCATGAAGGTGAGCGTCGGGCAGGAGCTGGCCATCACCCCGGGCGTGGTGATGTCCAATTTCGTGAGCAAGAGCCTGAACCGCACCTTTGACAAGATCCTCTTCTCCAACGGTCCCCAGCCGCAGTAGCCGCCGGCAACGATCGGCAACCGAATCGGCAAAACAATAGGGCCGGGGAATTTCTTCCCCGGCCCTATTGTTTTACTGACTGGCGATGATCTTCCGCTGTCCAGGTTCCTCCCCCTTCAAGGGGGAGGTCAGGAGGGGGATGGGGGTGTTCTTGCGCCGGAGCTGCCCCATCCCCACCCCAACCCTCCCCTTGAAGGGGAGGGAGTTTTTCAGCGGAAGATCATCGCTAATCAGGGTTGGTTTTTAACGCGCAGAAAGTCCCCCTTTGCAAAGGGGGATTGAGGGGGATTTCAGCACTGTCACAACATGCGCGCTAATGGGCAAACGTGAGTTGGTGTGTTTTTTACTGAAGATCAGCAACATAAAAGGGCCGGGGAATTTCTTCCCCGGCCCTTTGGTTTTTTCCCGGAAGCCGCTCAGTGCGACATCCGCATCATCCCGGAAATGGCGCCGCTGAAGAAGGCGATCAGCCAGCAGCTGTAGATGCTGAGGCTCACCCTGTGGAAGACGCGGTTCACCGATTCGGCGCGGTTGGCGAGCGAGGCGATCAGCGCCAGCAGGAAGTGGAAGGCCATGCCGGCCAGCGAGGCGATGCCGGTCAGGTTGTGCCATTCGGGCGCCTTGCCGTAGGTTGCGGCGAACAGGTTCATCTGGTGGGTCCCCAGATAGTCGAAGGCCAGGCCTATGCCGAAGATGATCAGGTGCTTCCTGTGCAAGCCCTGTCTGCGGCCGCTGAAGACCGCCCAGGTGTAGAAGATGAGCGCCAGGTTCATCCAGATCACAGCTTGTAACAGCATCGTAACCCCGTGAAAGGTGAAAGGTGAAAGGTGAAAGGTGAAAGGTGAAGGGTGAAGGGTGAANNAAGGGTGAAGGGTGAAGGGTGAATGAGCAAACGTGAGTTGGTGTGGTTTTTTCACCTTTCACCTTTCACCTTTCACAGCCTCTAACGTACCTGGAAGACGTGCAGGCTGGAGTTGACCAGGAAGGTGACGCCGAAAAACGAGATGATGACGGTGCTCAGGGCGGCGATCACCAGCCACGCCTGCCGCGAATCGCGCCACCCCAGGGTGACGCGCAGGTGGATGGCGACCCCGTAGACAAGATAGGAGATCAGTGACCAGGTCTCCACCGGATCCCAGCTCCAGTAGCTCCCCCAGAGCCCCTCCGCCCAGATGGAGCCGGCGACGATCATGATGGAATCGGTGATGAACCCGAACACCACGTAACGGAAGATGAGCTCGTCCAGACGGCTAAGTGAGGGGATCTTCTCGTAAAAGCCGGTTGCCGCGGCAACCGCGCCGTTCTTCTGCTTCAGCAGAAAGAGCACGCCCGCGGCCATGGCGAGCGTGTAGGAGCAGAAGGCGAGCCAGGCGAAATAGACGTGTATGTAGAGCCAGTAGGTCTTGAGACTGGCCGCCATCGGGGTGAGCACCGGGTTGCGCATCACGCCGTAACCCATCATCACGGTCACCAGCGGCACCGTGGCGGCAGCCATCGGCTGCAGCGCCTTGTTGCGCCACCCGACCAGCAGGGTGCCGCCGGTGATGAACCAGCCTCCCATGAGCGAGTATTCGTAATCTCCGGACCAGGGGAGGTGCCCGGTCGCGGCGAAACGGCACGCAATGGTGACGGAATGGAGCAGAAGCCCGACCCAGAGCAGGGCCGTCAACTTGGGGAGGACGCGGGAATTTTTAAAGACGATGGAGTAGATGAACCCACCGCAGACCAGGGAGTAGATCACCAGCGTGACCCAGAAGAATATGGTTTCCCAATATGACATGTAGAGCCCTGCTGCCTCGCGTTTAGGGGATTGGTTCGGCAAAACCCGCCGGCACCGGATCGGCCGGAACCGGAACTGGGGACCCGGAGGGGTGACCCGGGACCCGCCTTCCCGAAACGGCATCTGATCGGTTTTTAAGGGAAAACTGCGGTTTTGGGGGCAAAGTAGATAGGAGCCTGCTTCACCCCGGGGAGAATAGCACCACTTTCAGGAGGAGGTCAATACAATTCCGGGGAGTTCTCTGCCGCAAAAAAGCACAAAATGCACAAGATGAAACCTGATTAGTGCCGATCTTCCGCTGCAAAAACTCCCTCCCCTTCAAGGGGAGGGTTGGGGTGGGGATGGGGTAGCTCCGGACGCGGTCAGGGAGCCGGCTTGCACCCCTGTTCCCGCTTCGCCGTCTCGTCCTCCAGCTGTTTTCTCAAAAGCGCCACCTCCTGGGCCAGGTTGTGGTTGCTCTCGGAGAGCCTGGAGAGGGTGACCGAGTGCCCGATGCTTACCATGAGCAGGAAGAGCACCCCGACCAGGAACAGAAGCGACGGCGGGTAGAAGATCCCGATGCTGAGCGCCGCCACTTCGAGGATGCGGCGCGACACGGTCAGCAAGATGATGAACAGGGAGGTGGAGAGCCAGAGCAGGGCGTACTTTTCCCTCAGTCGGCGCTCCCGTACCAGCCAGATGACGAACGCGAAGATGCCGGTACTGAGTGCCAGTGAAACGATTTTGGTCCAATCCATCGGCTATGATTCCCCGATGAGCTGCCTGCCCCGCATGGCGTCGACCACCATGGCCAGGGTGACCTTCAGCATGTAGTAGGCGGATTTCCTTCTGGTAATGGAGGAGTTCCCCGAGAGTCTGCCGCGCATCAGCACCGGAACCTCCACGACCCGCAGCCCGCTTCTTGCCGCGGTGATGATCGATTCCACCTCGGGGTAGTCGTCCGTGTAGTAGCGGGAGAAGAGGCGGATGGTCCTTTTGCCGTAGCAGCGGAAACCGGAGGTGGGATCCTCGATGGTCTGTCCGGAGAGAAACCTGATCAGGCAATGGAAGATGCGGGAGCCGAACCAGCGGGTGATGCCCATCTTGTAGCCACCCGGCAGCGTGCGGGAGCCGATCACCAGGTCCGCCTCGCCGCGCTTCACCAGATCGACGATCTTGAAGATCTGGTCCCCCCGGTGCTGCCCGTCGCCGTCGAACTGGATGGCGAAGTCGTAGTCGTGCTCGTGGGCGAACTTGAGCCCGGTCTGGACGGTGCCGCCGATGCCGAGATTGAAGGGGTGCGAGATGACGTGCGCGCCGAGACTTTTGGCGACGGCGGCGGTCTGGTCGGTCGAGCCGTCGTTCACCACCAGCAGGTCGCCGCCAAATGACCGGAGGTCCCCGATTACCGCCCGGAGGTTGTCAGCTTCGTTATATGCTGGGATTATCGCCAGAATCTTCATGTCGCCTCGCTGCATGGCACGTCATTTAGCGGTAGAAACCGCGCGAAAACCGTCTGAACCGGAATCGTTACAAGAACCGGACCAAGTCGGCGCATCGGGAGCGCACAAATGGATTGCAAGGGGGCGCATATTGATATACATATCGATGGCTAAATCCTCAGTCAAAGGCTGTTACGCGAAGGACGCGAAGAACTGCGCGCGAAGAGCACAAAGTAAGGCATTTGCTTTACCCCGATGGCTTGTCTCTTTGCGTTCTTCGCGTCCCCTTGCGTTCTTTGCGTAACAGGCTTGGGGGATTTGCCTTCCATCTCGTTCCCAGGCTCCAGCTTGGGAACGTGAAATTGTACGGGAAGCTCCGCTTCACTACGCTTCAAAGCTGGAGCTTTGCCAGCAATTACACTCCCAAGCTGGAGCTTGGGAACGAGAAGCGGAGACAAAGTTCATCTTCGCCAGGCGCCTGCTCACTCTCCTCCCCCCGGAGGGGGGAGGTCGGGAGGGGGGAAGACAGCGGCTTCAGCGAAGAACTGGCCGAGGTTCCCCCTCCCTAGCCCTCCCCCTCCGGGGGAGGGGACCATATGGCTTCGGATCAGACTATTGCTGTAACTTTCTCAGCAGCGCTGATCTTCCGCTGCAAAAACTCCCTCCCATTCAAGGCTCGTCAGCCGAAGCCTTGGCGAAGGCTGAGGAGGGGGTACATGGTGGGAGAAGGTTTAGGGAGAGGGGAGGAGTCCGATTTCAGCTTTGCATCCACTTGAAGAGGAAAAACGCGTGCGGGTATCCGTCATCATCGTCAACTGGAACGGCCTAGGCCATCTCCCCGACTGCCTGGACAGCCTGGAGGGCCAGAGTTTCCGGGATTTCGAGACCATCGTGGTGGACAACGGCTCAAGCGACGGCTCCCTGGAATATCTGCGCCGCCGCCCCGGCCTGAAGCTGGTCCCCCTCCCGGAAAACCGGGGCTTCGCCGCGGGGAACAACGCCGGGCTTCCCCTGGCTCAAGGGGAGTACCTCGTCACCCTGAACAACGACACCAAGGCGGAAGAGGGGTGGCTCGGGGAGCTGGTGGCGGTCGCCGACGCGCACCCGGAGGCGGGGATGGTGGCGAGCCGGATCTGCGCCTATGACGACCCGGACCGCATCGATTCGCTGGGGATCGCGATCTGCCGCGACGGCATGTCCCGCGGCGACTTCCGGGGGAGGCGCTTCTCGGAGCTTCGCCTCGATCCGGTCCGGGAGATCCTGTTCCCCTCCGCCTGCGTCGGGCTGTACCGCCGGGCCATGCTGGACCAGATCGGCTTCTTCGACCCCGATTTTTTCGCCTACTGCGAGGACACCGACCTGGGGCTGCGCGGCAGGCTCGCCGGCTGGGGGGCGCTTTTGGCCCGGGACGCCGTGGTCTATCACAAGTACTCCATGACCTCCGGCGCCTTCTCGCCGTTCAAGCTCTACCTGGTGGAGAGAAACCATTTTTACGCGGCGCTGAAAAACCTACCGCTTCCGCTATTGCCGCTGCTTCCCTTTTTCACGCTATTACGCTATCTGACCCAGGTGGAGGTGGTGCTTTCAGGCAAGGGATCGGGGGGGGAGTTCCTGGAGAGCGGCACCAGGAGCGCCTGCGTCTGGGCACTGCTGCGGGGGATGCGGGACGCGGTTCTCGCACTGCCGACGCTGCTCAAGAAGCGGGCGGCGGTGATGCGAAAGCGCAGGATCGGTAATCTGGAGATGATGCAGCTTTTAAAGCGCTACCGGCTGAGTTTCAGGGAGCTGTTGGATGTGAAAACTACTGTGAAAGGTGAACGGTGAACCCGGTGAAAGGTGAATGAACCGGGCGAACCCGTGAAACCAGACCATATCGTCTATACGTTTTTTTCACCCTTCACCCTTCACCTTTCACAGTAGTTTTCACCCTTCACCTTTCACCTTTCACAGTTTTCACACATTGACAGCCGCCGCCAGCTGACGTACACTCTTCACAGCTCTATACGTCACACACCACCGGAGGTTGCATGCAGACCAAGCTCACGCTGCGGCTGGAAGAAGATCTGATCGAAAAGGCAAAATCCTATGCCGCTCATTCCGGCAAATCGATTTCACGGATCGTATCCGATTACTTCAAGGTATTGACGTCACCGCCAGGCAAGCAAACTCCGCACTCCACCCCGATCACCGAATCCTTACGGGGCGTGTTACGGGATTCCGGGCTCGATGAAGGCGATTACAAGAAATATCTAGAGGAAAAACATCTGTGAAAATCCTCTTCGACACCAATATCGTCCTGGATCTGCTTCTGGACCGCGCGCCTTTTGCAGATGCCGCTGCCGATTTGTTCGCAAAAGTAGAAGAGGGAAGCGTCGTCGGATATCTGTGCGGGACCACGGTGACAACCATTCACTATCTCACAACCAGGGTGGTCGGCAGCGCCAGGGCGAAAGAGGAAGCAGGCAAGCTGCTTTCCCTTTTCGAAGTGGCCCCCGTCAACAGGGCCATTTTGGAATCCGCTCTGAAGGCGGGCTTTGCCGATTTTGAAGATGCGGTGATACACGAAGCGGCATGCCACGTCGGGGCCGAAGCAATCGTGACGCGCAACTTGAAGGATTTCAAGAAATCCAGGGTAAATGTGTACCATTCGACAGAACTGGCGGGAATATTGACCGTGAAGCGGTGAATGAACCTTTCACCTTTCACCTTCTGCGGTTTATGCTTATACTCATTGAAAGGTGAAAAAATTGGAGGAGATAGCTGCCATGTTAAGCCTGAAACTGCCAAAGGACCTTGAAACCAGGCTCGAAACCTTGGCCGCCAAGACCAAGAGACCGAAGAGTTTCTATATGCGTGAAGCCCTTGAGCAGTACCTTGAGAAATATGAAGAGGGATATCTTGCCCTTGAGCGACTGAACGAGAAGAATGCGGAATATTTGAGCCACGAGGAAGCGAGGAAATTCCTTGAGCTTTAGGATAATCTGGCACAAAGGCGCGCTTAATGATCTAAAGCAGCTTGACAAGCCAGTCCGAGGGCGCATCTTCGAAAAGGTTGAAACCTATCTTTCCCAGAACCCTGCTTCTATCGGCAAACCGTTGAAAGAAAACCTGGCCGGAATGTTCAGATATCGTTATGGAGACTATAGGGTGATATATGTGTTGGATCTGACTGACCAGACAATGACCATTCTTGAAGTTGGCCATCGCAGGGCGGTTTACAGGCGTTAAAGCCCTCACCTTCCACGGCCTCATCTATACTCTTATATTCCGATATGACCAACAAAAAAGGGCGGGCTTATGGTGACCACACAGGAGATAATGAACACATTAGCTTCGGTCAAATCCGAGCTTCAAACTGCATTCAAGGTGCATGAGATAGGTGTCTTTGGCTCAGTAATTCGTGAAGAGCAGAAGGAATCAAGCGATATAGACCTGCTCGTACGTCTCGACAAGGATGCCGACTTGTTAGACCTTATAGCATTATCTCAATTTCTTGAAGAGCGGCTACATCACAAAGTGGATGTCGTACCCAGAGATGCATTGCGTTCTGAATTGCGCGAACAAGTGCTGCGCGAGGTCAGATACCTGTGAGGGATACATCTTTGTATATCAAGGATATTCTTGCCGCAATCGCGAGTATCGAGACGTTTATAAGCGGCATGGATTATGAGAGCTTTCATGGCGACGACAAGACGTTAAGTGCTGTCATTCGCAAGCTTGAGATTATCGGGGAGGCGGTGAAGCAGATTCCTGTGGAAATCCGACAACGCTATCCCGAAATCCCCTGGAAACAGATTGCCGGCATGCGAGACCTGCTCATCCACTCCTATTTTGGTGTTGACGCTCATATGGTCTGGCAAACTGTTATAAAACGGTTACCGATATTGAAAGAGACACTGCAAAATGCCTTAATAGGTTAACGAAGTCAAGGCTCGTGGAGGATTTGCCATCTCGTTCCCAAGCTCCAGCTTGGGAACGTGCAATCGTACGGGAAGCTCCGCTTCACTACGCTTCAAAGCTGGAGCTTTGCCGGCAATTACATTCCCAAGCTGGAGCTTGGGAACGAGAAACATCTACTTGATGAACTCAAACGGCGTAACGATGAAACTGCTCGGCATTAAACCCCGGGATCTGGAGACGGTGCGCAACATCCTCCAGGCATACCTGCCAGGGTTCGAGGCTCGGGCCTTCGGTTCCCGCGTGCATGGCCGCACGATCAAGCCGTTACCCTTCACCCTTTAGTGGTTCACAACAAAGCCGCGATGATCTCGTTGCGCGAACCGGTACCCATCTTCTTCATGATTCTCTTGATGTGATCCTTCACGGTGAACTCGGAGATGAAGATGGCGCTCGATATCTCCTTGTTCGACAATCCCTGGCAGATCAGCCCCAATACCTCCGTTTCCCTTTTCGACAGCTGATACTTCTCCCGCGCCTTCGCTATGTCCACCTGACGGTTCCTGATGATCTTCTCCATCAGCACCATGACGTGGCTCGGGTCGCCCGCCTCCCGATGATCGCCGAGCAGAAAGGCCCTTATGGAACAGAGCGCCTCCGTCTCGCCGCCGCCTCCCCTATGCCCGATCACGCCGAAAACCGTCCCCGAATCGTCGGACCGCCCCCGGAGCTCCCCGCACAGGTCGTAGACCTCCCGGGGCAGTGCCTGTTCCCCGTCGTTTTCGCGCAGCACGGCGAGCAGCTCCAGGGCTTCCTGATTCGAATAAAGAAGCCGGCCCTCCAGATCGAGGATCAGCACACCGGGTGCCGAGCGTTTGGCGATTATGTCCTTAAGAGTCTGCATTCGCGCATAATATTCAGTTCCCGACTCAAAGTCAAAACATTTACGTTTATTTATAAAATCCCTCTTTTGAGGGGATTGTATTTTCGCGTCGCAAGTCATATCCTGCGCAGCATGAAAAACTTATCAGAGAAAAGAACCGAAAGCAGGAAGAGTCTCACACAGAGCGTCAGCTTCGAACTGAGCACGATGGAGTCCGGCGGACTCAGTAACATCGTGAAACGGGGATTTGGCGTGGATCTGAGTGCGGGCGGCATGGGAATGACGACACGGTACCCGCTCAAAGGTGGCGAAGTAGTGAAACTGCTGTTTCCTGTGACAGAGGGTGAGATGTTGAACCTTCCCGTCTTCACCGAGGTCATGTGGGCGGTACCCTCCGGCGCAGAGTACAGGGCGGGACTCAGATTCTTGAAATAGGAAACAGACGTTTTCTGCCACAAAAAGGCACAAAATCCACAAAAAAAAGCAGATTCCCTTTGTGATGGTTACACCTTTTTTGTAATGATCTTCGTGGTTTAAGGACTGATGTTTTTGTGTTTTTTGTGCTTTTTTTGCGGCCCGAAGTATTTGCATTTTTTAATTTAATATTTTGAATATTCAATAAGGAGGGAAATCGTGACAATAAGGACATGGCTGCAACACATTCCCCGGGCCTTTCCCCTCGGGCTCGTCACCGGCCTCTGCTGTCTGGCTCCGGCACTGGCCTCCGCTGCTTCCGTCTGGACTGCCGCTCAGGTCGACAACACCGGAGCCGTCGGGAAATTCGCCTCTCTGGCGCTCGACAGCAACAAGAAGATGCACGTAAGTTACTTCGACACGGCCGGCAGCCTGAGATACGCGACCGACAAAAGCGGCGCCTTTGCGGTGTCGACCCTGGCAAGCGACGTGGTGTCGGCGGGAACCGCAATCGCCGTAGACCCCTCAAATAACCCCCAGATAGTCTATTTTCACAACAACGGGGGAGGGAGCAAAGGGATCAGGCACATCGCCTACAACGGAACGGGTTGGGGGGCGGCCTCCGACCCCAACGGAACTTTCAGCCCCGATCCCGATGTATCCGCCTCCCTATTCAACAAGGGAGGCATCTCCCACCTGGTCTATTCCAGGCCGGGATACCTTTCCTACGGGTTCAATACGACGGCAGACAATTACGCCGTATGGGACAGGACCTCAATCGATTCCACGGGCAATTCGGGGGCCAACAACTCGATCGTTGTCAATGCCGCCGGGAAGGTCCATGTCGTCGGCTACAACTCCTCGTCCACCGATCTCTTCTATTACACCAATGAATCGGGTCTCTGGGTCAAGTCAACCTTGGCGACCTCGACCGACATCGTCGGCAAAGGGTGCACCCTCGCCATCGATGCATCCGGGAACCTGCACCTGAGCTATCTGGAAACGACCGCCACCCCGGCCAGCTACAAGATAAAGTACCGCTTCAAGTCGGCCGTCGTCGGCAGCGCCTGGCAGAGTGCCGTTGACGTCGCAGATGCAGGTTCGCTGGGCGGGCACTCCTCGATCGCGGTCGACGCTACCGGCGCCGCCCACATCAGCTACTACTACTCCAATGCCGCCTCCACCGGGAAACTCGGCTACGCCACCAATCTCGGCGGCAGCTGGCAGACGGAAGACGTCGACACCGCGAGCAGCGACCTCGGCAACTACTCATCCATCGCGCTGGACGGCGACCAGACCGTCTACATAGCCTATTACGACGCGGCCAACACGGCCCTCAAGACAGCCACCAAGAGGACGCTGGCGGTCACGCCGCTCGCCTCCAATTTCGGCACCGTGGACCGCGGCTTCCAATCTTCACCCGACAGCACCATCACCATCACCAACAACCTGCTCACCGGCCAGAGCATCGGATCGATCAGCACCGGGGGAGCCAACCCCTCCGAATTTGCCGTCACCAGCGACTCCTGCTCCAACCTGCAACTGTCGGCCGGATCGAGCTGCAGCGTGCAACTTCATTTTGCGCCCCCCGCGGGAGCCCCCCGCTCCAGCGCCAGAAGCGCGACGCTCACCATACCCGCCACCGCCCCCTATAGCTCGACGCTTGATCTGGCATTGAGCGCCGCCACCTCGGCCAGCTATCTGTTGACCGCCGGTGCCGGTAACGGCGGGAGCGTGACCCCCGTCAAGGTCGCCGTCGCCCCCGGCGGGAGCCAGACCTTTACCGTCTTGCCCGACCAGGGATTTTCGGTAGCCGAAGTGACCGCCGACGGCATAACCCCGCTGACGGCGCCCTACACCTTGTCCGACGTCACTGCCGACCACAGCGTCTTTGTCTCGCTGGTCTCTCCCATCAGGATCCTGCAGAGCTTCATCTATTACGGCTCGCTGCAGTCGGCCTACGCCGCGGTCAACAACGACTGGACCATCCAAAGCCAGGAGAGCATCCCGGCCGGCGACCTTCAGGTCGACCGCGACCTCTATGTAACCCTTTCCGGTGGCTACGACAGTTCCTTCGCGGCCCAACCCGGCCAGACAGGAATGCCGGGCAACATCACCATCAGCAACGGCACGCTCGCAGTGGAAAACCTGCTGCTTCAGTAATTCAGCAACAGATTCGCTATACGCATTACGTTTGATTTTATTTCAATGATATCAATTAAATGGAGGAGAACATGGTCAAGACAAAGAAACCACCGACCGTGAAGAGTTGCAAAACGGGCGCCCTGCGGCATTCAGCCGAAGCGCTCCTGCTTGCAGCGCTGATCGGCATCATCCCGGGGCAGGCCGATGCAGCAGACCGGCTGGTTGTAAAAAACGGAACCGAGACCACGTTCAAGGTGACCGAAACCGGAGAGGTAACCGCGGTAAGCTTCGCAGGCAGCGGGAGCAACCTGAGCGGTGTCACCCACTGGATGGGCATCTGGAGCAATTCCACAGCATACCTCGTCGAGGATGTCGTATCCTACAACGGCGGCTCGTACATCGCCTTGGCGGCAAGCACCGGCGTCGATCCGACCAGCGATCCCGCCAAGTGGCAGGTTTTTGCCGCCCAGGGGGTGCAGGGAGCGACCGGTCTGCAGGGAGAGGCAGGTCCGACCGGCCCGGAAGGGCCGCAGGGAGTTGCCGGTGCTGACGGCGCAACAGGTCCCCAAGGTCCGGCAGGTCCCCAGGGTCCGGCAGGTGCAGATGGTGCTCAAGGGCTCCAGGGTGCGGTAGGTCCGGTTGGTCCGCAGGGTCCGCAGGGCATTGCCGGCGCTGATGGCGCAACAGGTCTCCAGGGTTCGGTAGGCCCGGCAGGTCCGCAGGGCATTGCCGGTGCTGACGGCGCAACGGGTCTCCAGGGTCCGACTGGTCCTCAGGGCTTGTCTGGCGCAGATGGAGCAACAGGCTCGCAAGGTCCGGTAGGTCCGGCTGGTGCCGATGGCGCTCAAGGACTTCAGGGTCCGGCTGGCCCGGCAGGCCCCCAGGGTCCGCAGGGTGTTGCCGGTGCTGACGGCGCACAGGGACCTGCAGGTGCCAAGGGGATGATCTGGGAAGGTGAGTGGGTGGCTGGCGATTACAGCGCCGACGACTCGGTCCAGTACAACGGCGACTCCTACATCGCAACCGCAGCCGCAACGGTCAACGACGTTCCGGGAGAAAGCGCAGCATGGCAGTTGCTTGCAGCAAAGGGAGCCCAGGGGCAGGCAGGAGCTGACGGTGCAACAGGTCCGGCAGGCGCAGAT
>DNRQ01000186.1 GCA_003499925.1 Geobacter sp. | reverse complement strand
CGCGCCGTCGGTCTTCGACAGGCTTTTGGGGAGCCGGCTGGGCAACGCCGCGGTAGAACAGCTCCTGGCGGGACAAAAGGGTAAAATGGTCGGGCTCTGCTGCAACGCCATCGTACCGACGCTTCTGGAGACGGTCGTGGTAAGCGAAAAGAAGCAGCAGGACGAGTTGCACAGCATGTCGCTGATACTGGGGATCTGNNCCCTCCCTTGATGGGAGGGGCTGGGGGAGGGGACTTTAAGCCCCCCTCCCTTTGATGGGAGGGGCTGGGGGAGGGTGAAAAGCAGTGGGTTTGAGTCGAAATGTACAGATGCATTTTTCTAACCGGACAACACTGGGATTCAGGTGGATTTGCACTCTGTGGCAAGCAGCACATTTGGCTGACAGAGCCAAATCCCTTCGTTACCCTCCCTTGCCAAGCTAGCCGCGGCAATAAGTGATCGCGGTAATCACCGCACCCAGCGGATCCTCGATGATGCAGAAGCGCCCTACTCTCGGGATGTCCGTCGGCTGCACCAGCACCTTGCCGCCGTACTCCGGCACCTTCTTGGCCGTCTCGTCGACGTCGGTGACCGTTACATAGATGCCCCAGCCGCAAGGCCTCGGCTCGTCCACCGTACTCGCCGATACGATGCCGCCGATTTCCTTCCCGTTGACCTTGATCAGGGTGTAGCCCCCCTCCCCGGTCCAGGGCTCCGTGGTCCAGCCAAAGAGCCGCGTGTAAAACGACTCCGCCTTGCGCACATCCGTTGTAGTCAATTCGAACCAGCTGAACGCCCCCTGCTCCCTGAATTGTTCGGCCATTGCCCCTCCTCCGTCACGAGTCGCATAAGTTAAGGTTGCTTAATTATACTACATGTTCCCGAGAGGCAACCATGATAAACAGTGCGTACGGTTCCGTACACGGCGGTTCATGTTGTAAGCTGGAAGCGGCGGACCCGTCCACTAAAGACAATAAACCTGACGGACAGCCTTTTAATGGGTGACTCCGTAAAGTAGGGCTTCCTAAAAGCATTGTGCCAGGGTGCCGCAGGTGGCCGAGAGGGCCGGGCAAATGCACGGCTCAGGGACGTTCTTAAGATTTTAAGTTTCCACTCATCTGGTATAGTTAGATATGCCCAGGTTAGCTCGATTAGAAGCAGTTGGGGTTTTGCAGCACATTATGGCCCGAGGGATAGAGAGACGTGCCATCTTCCTCGACGACCGTGATCGCAAATTCTTCCTCGACAGGTTTTCACAGCTGCTCCTCGAAACAGGGACGGAATGTTTGCGTGGTCTCTGCTTGGGGATCACTTCCACCTTTTGCTGCGACCTCAAAAAACAAAGCTGTCTATTTTCATGCGGCGGCTTCTGACGAGTTACGCTGTGGCGTTTAACCTTCGCCATAAGCGCGTCGGCCATCTCTTCCAGAACCGATATAAATCGATTGTGTGCGAGAAAGACCCCTATTTCCTTGAGTTAATCCGTTACATCCACCTCAACCCCTTAAGTCCCTTACCTTCTGCTGATCTCCGTCTTTTGCCACGGCCATTTTCATGATATGGTTGATGTCGAAAAGTACGCCTTTTGGTCTGAAGAAACGGGGGATTCCGAAGAAATCGACAGTCTGAGAGGTGGTTTGAGCGAAGCCGAACGAGGGAAGCCGATGGGATGCAACCCCCATCGATGCCGCATATCTGATCTCGAAGGCGCCTAACTGGTCGAAATATCCAACCGCCATTGTGTGCAGGAATTCCCCGAAAAATTGATCCCGTGTCGGCCGAATCAGATTTGCTCTTGTCTGCTCGGCAAGATCTAGATGTTCCAGTATCTTTTCCTGGACGACATCTTCCCCCAACGGCATGACGTCGAGAGCGACTGCATAATAGTCGCCCGCCGTTACGTACTTCGTTTTTTCTTCTCTGACATCCGGGGGTTCTTGCAGTGCGATTGTGAAGTCCGCGGCACTCCCCATCATAACCGGTAGGCCCGAAGCGACCACAACGCCGTCAATTCTCAGTTCTGGAATAAGTTTGATAAGGTATGAAGGGAAAGACGAAGGAAGTTCGGATAGCTGCAAAGGCGTGCCGTCGGAATGGGGGACGGGAATCAACGACCTGATAACCGCGCTATCATGAGCTTCATCCTCGAGGGGTTGAGCTTCAACCTCGCGATGTTGATCTTCATCCTCGTGGGGTTGAGCTTCATCCTCGCGATGTTGATCTTCCACGAAGAAGGCCTGCTGATCCCGTGGGGCAGCAGGCCTTCTTTTAAGCCAGGTCAAGCTATTTCGAGTGTACTTCAGCGCAGCCCCATCCGGCCCAGGAGCTTTCCCAACACCTTGTTCATAATGTTGTCGCGCGACAAGAAAGAGAGAACGGGCGGCTTCCTGGTCCCCAACAGCTCCAAAAGGGCCAGGATCTCGGGATTGCCTCCAACCGACATCCCCTGCCGCAGGACGCTCAGCGCTTCCGACTTTTGCGCCGCGATGACGTGAACCTTGGCCAGATTGAGATAGTGGTCGGGGTTTTCCGGTTCCAGTGTCAGGGAGGCGATGCAGAGCTCTGTCCCCTTTCTCACCTGCCCCCTCTCCTTGGCTATGCAGTAGCCGAGATAGGAGTGCCATGATGGATTATCAACAAGCTTGAGCGCCCGCTCCAGCAGGGCCAGTGCCGATGTGGTCTCCCCTGCGGCCAGGGCTTCCAACGCCCTGCCGAACAGCTTCTCGCCATCATCCACCGACGAAAACTCCATCCCCGACCCCCTAAGCGTTAAGTTAAAGCAGTGACAACAGCTCCAGATGTCTGTCTATCCTGGCCATGGCGCGCATGTCGCCGCGATAGGCGACAAAAGGGACGCCGGCGGCTTCTGCCGCCTGCCGGTCCACCTCGGAATCCCCTATGAAAAGTGCCTGCCCGGCAGCGATGCCGTAATGCTCAAGCACCTTAAGAAGCGGCTCGGGATGCGGTTTCGGATTCACCACCCGGCCGGCGGTCATGACGCAGCTGAAGTAGCGATCGAGTCCGAAGGATTCCAGGAGCATCTCCATGGAGCTTGCCCGGTTGGTGCAGACGGCGAGCTCCACCCGGCTACGCAAGGCGTCCAGCGTCTCGCGCAGCCCCTCCTCCATGAGCATGAGGGGGAAGAGCTTGCGGTAATCGATGGTCGCGGAAAAGGCGCGCACCTGGTCGATCCTGTCGTCGCCTGCGAACAGGTGGGAGAGCACATCCTTGTTGCAGTAGGTGTGCAGCACCCGCATGGTGTCGGCATCGCTCCGATCCAGCGGGGGCTTGCCGAACTGCTCCATCACCTGCCGGTAGAAGGCGAGGTTCGCCTCGAAGGAGTCGAACATGACGCCGTCGCAGTCGTAAATGACCGCCCTGATATCTCTTTTCATCATTGTCTCCGCGGAGCCGGTCTGCATCATCGGTTCCCGCCCTCGCCCGGAAGCGTTGTCAGGTACTCCTCCCACTCGATGGGAAGCAGGTGCTTTTTCCTGTTGTTGCATTCCTTGCAGGATGGGACTACATTGCCGCGGCTGCTCTTACCGCCGCGGATCACCGGGACGATGTGATCCATGGAGAGCTCGGCCGTGGGGAACTTGGCGCGGCACCAATGACAGAGCCCTTTAGCAACCCGGTTCTTCCACCACTGGCTCTTGCGCAGTTCGCGCGCCTTTTCCCGCTCCCGCTTTATCTCCTCTTCGGAGACCTCTATGATGAAGTAATCCATCTTCCCTGCACCGATTCCGTTTACCTGCCGATTCCGTTTACCCGACGATTCAGCTATGCCGATTCAGCTACCCTGCTATCCCGCCGCTGGCGACCGTCACCTTGCGATTCCGTTACCTGCCGATTTCCTTCCTGAAGCTGTCGATGGCCTGGCGCGCCAGCTCGTCGCAGCGCTCGTTCTCCACATGGCCGTTGTGGCCCCGGACCCAGTCCCACCTGATCTTGTGCACCTTGGAAAGCTCGAGGAGCCTCTCCCAGAGGTCGCGGTTCAGGACCGGCTCCTTCTTGCTGTTCACCCATCCCCTCTTGACCCAGCCGGAGAGCCACTCGGTCATCCCCTTGACCAGATACTGGGAATCGGTGGTGACCACCACCTCGCAGGGGCGGGTCAACGCCTCCAGCGCCTTGATCACCGCGGTCATCTCCATCCGGTTGTTGGTGGTCGCGCCTTCGGCCCCGGAGAGCTCCTTCACCTTGCCGCCGCAGCGCAGGATGCTGCCGTAGCCGCCGATGCCGGGGTTGCCGCTGCAGGCTCCGTCGCCGAATATCTCAACTCGCATCTAGCAGCTCCCCTCTTCCCTGAGCAGCGAGGCGATCGCCCCCATGACCCGGTCCACGATCAGCTGGTGGGTCTCCTTGCAGTCGGCAAGCTCGAAGAGGTCGTCGAAGTTGACAGGGACGCCGAAGGAGACCGCACCCTTGGAGCCGAAGGCGGGGAAATGCCAGCCGTTAACGCCGGTCAGGGCGGCCGGGATAACCTGCGGCCTGGTGTCGTAGATGATCTTGCCGACGCCGCGGTTCCCCTTGCCGAGCACGCCGTCCTTGTGCCTGGTCCCCTCGGGGAAGAGCATCACCTTCTGGTCCAGCAGGAGCTCGTTGATGTGCTTGCCGGCGCGCAGGTCCCTGCCGCGTCGGACCGGAAAGGCGCCCCAGGAACGGTAGAGCAGCCCCAGGAGACGGTTGGCGAAAAGCTCTTCCTTGGCCGGTGCCCAGAGCATCTGCAGCGGATTCCCCCGGATCACGGCCCAGGGGAGGAAGATGGTATCGTAGGCGGAGATATGGTTGGAGGCGACCAGCACCCCTCCGGTGCCGGGGATCCGCTGCGCCCCTTTGACCTGGAAACGGTTCAGGCCGGAGGCGTAGCAACCGATTATCCAGACGGAAAAAGTCACCCAGGAGCGACGCAGCAGTGAGACCTTCAAGAACACCTCTTCAGGGGGATTAATGGGGATTCAATGCTGATGTATAACATGAATGGCGGACCGGGGGCAACCGTTTCCATGAGCGCCGCGGCGCTCAGGCGTTAACGGTGAAGTAAAAGGTGGCGCCGCAGCCCTGCTTCCCCTCGCCCCAGACCCGCCCGTTGTGGCGCCGGATGATGCGCCGCACCGTGGCGAGACCGAGACCGGTCCCCGGGAATTGCTGGAGGGAATGCAGTCTTTTGAACGGCTTGAACAGCTGGTCGCTGCAGGAGTCGTCAAAGCCCGCGCCGTTGTCCTTCAGGAAGAAGACGGTCTCCCCGTCCTCCGAGATGAAGGAGCCCAGCTCGATCTCGGCCTCGGCAACCCGGGAGGTGTACTTCCAGGCGTTGCCGACCAGGTTCTCCAGTGCCATGTACAAAAGCTTGGGATCGCCCTTGACCCGGAGCTGCGGGGCGATCCGGAACGACGCACGGCGCCCCGGCTCCAGCCGTTGCATCTCTGTCGCCATCTCCCGGGCCATGCCGCTCAGGTCGACCTGCTCCGTGACCAGTGTCGCCTCGGTCACCCTTGAGAGAGCCATGAGCGCGTCAAGGAGCGCCTCCACCTGAACGCAGCCGTCGTTGATCGCCTTCACGAAGAACAGTCCGTTCGCGTCCAGTACCGTCCTGTACTCCTCCAGCGCCTGGCCGGAGCTGTAAATCCTGGTGAGCGGCGTGCGCAGGTCGTGGGAGATCGCATGACTGAAGGCCTTGAGATCCCGGTTCGCCTGGTTCAGTTCATGGGCCTGCTGCATCAGCGCCGCGTTCAGCCCGACGATCTCGTTTTCCGCCCGCTTTCTCAGCGTAATGTCGATCATGACCCCCACCACGCCCGCCCTCTCGCCGGCAGAGTCGCTGAACATCGACTTGTAGAAGATGAGGTCGCTGAGTTCGCCGTCAACGCGCCGCAGCGAGCACTCGTGCACCGTGCCCCGCTCGGGCCCCGGCTCGTTCTCCTGGAAGAGCTGGCACACCTGCATCGGCGCCAGCTCGTTGATGGTCCTGCCGATTACCAGCTGCCGCGGCTTGCCGAGCCATCCGGCAAAGGCGGTGTTGCACCAGAGGAAGCGCCCCGACAGGTCCTGGTGATAGAT
The DNA here is from genome assembly GCA_003499925.1 of Geobacter sp. Taxonomy (GTDB): domain Bacteria; phylum Desulfobacterota; class Desulfuromonadia; order Geobacterales; family Geobacteraceae; genus Geomonas. The sequence continues at coordinate 3,795 of DNRQ01000186.1, read as the reverse complement.
CGGGTTCGGGATGGTGTCGATCATATGCTGCAGCAGCGCGGCCTCCTTCCTGGCTGCCTGCTCCGCGAGCTTGCGCTCAGTTATGTCCCGCACCACCTGAATGCCGGCAATGATCCGCCCGGCAGGATCCCTAAGCGGTGAGGCGATGATCTCCACGCAGCGGGTTTGCTCGCTGAGGATCTGCATCTGCATCTCAGCACGGTGCACTGCGCCGTCACCGAACGCCTGCACCAGATGACAGTCGGGACAGACCTCGCTCTCGCTGCGGTAGGCCCGGTAGCATTGTTCGCCGAGATGCGCGCCCAGCAGCTCCTGGTGCGCCCGGTTCTGGTACAGGACAGTCAGCTGCGTATCCTGGATGGAAATGGCGTCCCCCATCGCCTCGACGACGGCCGCCATCTTTGCCCTTTCACTCTCGGCCGTCAGCAACGCCTCGTGCAGGGCCTTTTCCAGTGCCGACCGCACCCCGGAGACGCGCCTGTTGTAGAGAAGGAAACAAGCTATCAGGAGGACGACCAGGCAACGGTGTGCGACTTCATGGAGGTGAGGTGCTACCAGAGAGAGGTAAAACGATTTGTCCCCGAAGAGGGTTACATCGATGGCGGCATCGAAGATCCAATAGAGCAGCATGAGCATCGAGCCGATGATCACCTGTTCCGTGCCCGAACTCCCCCCCGGGTCGGGGGATTTATTCAATGGCCTCGCTACTCCCATATCCCCTCGATCGGCACACCGCAGCCGGGGCACCGCCCACGGGTAAGGAGGTTCTTCTCGATGATATAGCCGTACCTTTTAATCAGCACTGCGCCGCAGGAGGGGCAGCTGCTGCTCTCGCCACCCTCCCCGGGGACGTTCCCCTCATAGACGTAGCGCAGCCCGGCAGCAAGACCCAGCTTCCTGGCGGCCCTCAAGGTGGCAAGCGGAGTGCGGGGCTCAGCGGTCAGCCGGTAGGTCGGGTAGAACTGGGTGACATGCCAGGGGGTTTCCGGGCCGATCTCCTTGGCGATAAACTCCGCAATGCCGCGCAGTTCCTCATCGGAATCATTTCGGTTCGGTATGACCAGGGTGGTGATTTCCAGCCAGATGCCTAGCCTCTTGTACTCCCTGATGCAGTCGAGCACCTCGGCAAAGGAGGCCCCCACCGCATCGCGGTAAAAGGAGTCGCTGAATCCCTTCAGGTCGATGTTGGCCGCATCCAGGAAGGGGGCGATCACGGCCAGCGCTTCATTGGTTATGTAGCCGTTGGTGACGAAGATGTTCCTGAGCCCCGCACTTTTGGCGAGCTGCGCCGTTTCCAGGGCGTACTCGAAAAAGATGGTCGGCTCCGTGTAGGTATAGGATATGGAGCTGCATCCGGCGACCAGCGCCCGGTCCACGATGCTCTCCGGCGCCACGAACCCCCCGGAGTGCTCCACGCTGCTCTCCTCTGGCTGCGCAATGCTGTAGTTCTGGCAGTGCAGGCAACGGAAGTTGCAGCCGACGGTGGCCACCGAGTAGGAACGGCTGCCGGGGAGCACGTGGAAGAGAGGCTTCTTCTCGATCGGATCGACGTGCTCCGCGACGACCCTGCCGTAGACCAGGGAGTAGAGCACCCCCTCCCGGTTCTCCCGCACCCTGCAGTGTCCCCGTTTCCCGGTGCCGATCAGACAGCGGAAACGGCAGAGTCCGCAGCGCACCCTCCCCCCCGCGAGTTTTTCATAGAACATCGCTTCCTTCATGACAAGCTCCTGTTAGATCCGTTGCGCGCAGCTAATTAAATTAAAGGCAGCAAATAGTAGCATTTCGCTCCCATCTTTTCCAGAGTAAAAATGAAGGCTTGCCAACTTTTAAGAAAAAACCGGTCTCCAGCACCTCGGAAAAGCCAAACCACCGTTTCTTAAAACAGGGAGGCAAAAAAGATGTAAATTTCTTTTCCTAGCGGGCTGGAAGGGACGGAAATTTCCCGGATTCGCCATACTCGTGTTTTATTAAGGAAAACAGCTGTAATTCAAGCGTGTTGATCAAATAAGAAGGCGGGAATTCGGTCGGGACAATTTAGCTGTTTTAAAAAGGAGGCTCAGCGACGGAGCGGCAGAGGCGTGCTAAACAGCTGTTTTAACCAACTTTTTCCCGAAAAAGGGACTTGCACCTGTGCGAGGCCTTCTATATAGTGCAACTACTACAGCTACGCAAAACAGGAGGAAACATCATGAATTGCCCACATTGTAACAGTAAGAAAGGTATCGAGATCGACATGCATTCCGACGGGTATGCACAGGACGTCCTGGAATGCACCAGTTGCGGCACCGTCTGGCTTGAGAAGTTCAATGAAATCATCAGCGTAAGCAGGAAGGCAGCCTGACCTTTGGGAGAAAGGGGCGCGACTCCAGCGCCCCTCCTCACCTTGAGTGCCGAACCCCTCGAAGTGCCGAATCCTCACCTGGAACTGCCGAACCTCATCTTGAAGTGCCGAACCTCACCTCGAAGTGCCGATTCCTCACTTGACAGCCCCGCACCCCAATAGCCCTACTTAGTTCAATAGACCGGCACCGGCGGGACCGGTGCGTTTTTCCCGGCAGCCAGGCGCTCAAAGAAGCTGTCGTAGACCGGGGCCAGGTTCTCCCAGTCGTAGCGCCCGACAAACCCGCCCAGCAGCCCTGCGCCGCGCCTCTCCCTGATCAGCGCCCCCAGCCTGTCGGCCAGCTGCTCACCTTCGCGGTAAAGGACGCAGCCCGCCGCCTGTGCCGGGACGTGTTCCGGATATGACAACCTGTCCGGCAACAGCGCGATGCAGTCGCAATAGAGCGCCTGGACCACGCTGGCGCCGAAGAACTCCTGCCTGGAGGTAACCGGCAGCAGGTCCGCGCGCCAAAGCCACTGCGCGTAATCGGCAAAGCTCTCCAGATACCCCCACTGCACCACCCTGGCGCCGAGCCTCTCGCGGGCCTCCTTGAAGACGGCGGGGACCCTGCCGAACGACTCCCCAAGCACAGCCACCTGGAAATCGAGCCCCTGGTCGGCCAGCTGGTAGAGCGCCTGGAAGAACGCTTCCGGGTCCTTGTCGTACTCCCAGCGGTGGTTCCACAATATCAGCGGTATTCCCTGCGCCGCCGGGAGCGCGCAGCGGTGCCGGTCGAGCTTCTTGAGGTCCATGCCAAGCGGCAGCACCCGGCTCTTTTGGGCTATGCGCCGCACCGAGGCCGGCTCGGTCGCGTCGGGAAACTGGTTCAGAAAGCCGGGGAGCGCGCCCAGGAAGGCGTCCTGGTGATATCCGGAGTTGAAGAGGACCGCATCGGCGGCCAGGGCGCTGGTGTAATTGATGAAGGCGTAGTGCTGATCCCTTTGCAGGGCCTTATCCGGGTCCCCGGGCGACCATGGGTAGGTAAGCTGGTTTTCGTGGAAGTAAAGGGCGCAGCTTAAGCGACTGCTCCTCTCCCTGGTCAGGGCGAGAAAGGTGGTGAGATCGAGCATGTCGGTGGCGAGGATCAGGTCCGGAGAGTTCTCCGCGGCAAGAAATCTGGAGGCCAGGGTCACGGCGCCGCCATGCATGCGCCATTTCCAGTTGCGGCCCGGCAGCGTCAGGAGTTCCACCTCGTGGCGGCTTCGCGCGGCATACTCCTGCGCCCAGGCGGCGTGCGACCCTGTGCAGTAGGGCTCAACGATGGTTATGCGCATGGAAATGGCGTCCCTTTGATTTTCGTAACGGATGAGGGATCGGAGGTCGCGGCACAGCCTCAGAACATGAAGCGCCGCATGCTGATGTTCAGCAGAATTCCCACACCGATCATGGAGGTCACCATGGAGGTCCCGCCGTAG
>DNRQ01000049.1 GCA_003499925.1 Geobacter sp. | reverse complement strand
GAGCTTGGGAACGAGATGGCTGGATAAACTGGGACACGTGGGCCAGGTGGAGCTAACCGACTACCCCCTTATTGACAATTAAGGACTGGTTTGATTTTCCTGTGCGGGCCTCTGAGTCCTCTGCGGGCCTCTGGGTCCTCTGAGGTTGAGGCTTTAAGGTTTCAGAATTCATACTAATAAAAAAAGCCCCGGATCGCTCCGGGGCTTTTCAATAAAGTTCTACGCTATGGTTGTTAAGCCCTGGAAACGTTGGCCGCCTGAAGACCTTTCGGGCCTTTTACGATTTCGAACGTTACGCTGTCGCCCTCGGTGAGGGATTTGAAGCCGTCGCCTGTAATAGCGGAAAAATGTACGAATACGTCTTCGCCGTTTTCCTGCTCAAGAAAGCCAAACCCCTTGCTGTCGTTAAACCATTTCACAGTTCCGTTTACCATTTACTTACTTCTCCCATATTGCTTCTTGTTGGTTTTATCCGGGAACATCCACGGATGCGACACCATATCAGCTTTGCCTGCTGCATGTCAATCTTATAATTATAAAATTCGTTAAAAGTTTGGGCTTGCTGCAGGGGAGCACCGGCAACTCTGCCCCGCATTGACTTTGATAAGGGGGTGTAGTAGCGTGACGGGTCGGGATTTCCAGCTGCAAAGAGAATGGAGTAACACGTGAAGATATGGATTGATGCCGATGCCTGCCCCAGGGTAATCAAGGAGATGGTCTATCGGGCTTCGGAACGACTGAAGGTGCCGGTCTGTCTGGTCGCCAACAACGATCTGTCCAAGGCTCACACGAGCTTTGTGACTTCGGTGCGGGTGAAAAACGGCTTCGATGTAGCCGATGATTATATCGCGGAGCACGCTCGGGCATGTGATCTGGTGATCACCGCAGACATTCCGCTTGCCGCACGGATCGTCGAAAACGGCGGGGTGGCTCTCGACCCGCGCGGCGAACTCTATAGCGAGGAGAACATCAGTGAAAAGCTTTCGATGCGCAACCTGATGCAGGAACTGCGGGCCGATGGCCTGGTTCAGGGGGGCCCCGGTCAGTTCAGCCTCACCGACCGCCAGCGCTTCGCCTCGTCGATGGACCGGTTGCTGACCAAGATGGTGCGCGAGCACCGCTGAGGGAGCGGCAACCCCTTCCCCTTTTGAATGACAACTCCCCCCTTTGAAAAAGGGGGGAGGGGGGGATTTAATCTACCTGTCAAACCTTGAGTTGTACCAAGAGGCAAATCCCCCTAAATCCCCCTTTGTCAAAGGGGGACTTTTCCCCTCACCTGTTCAGGATCTGGTCCATGTCTGCGATCAGGTCTTCTGCATCTTCCAGACCCACCGAGAGCCGCACCAGGGTCTCCTTGATGCCTCGCGCCTCGCGCTCGGCTGCGGGCATCGCCGCATGGGACATCTTGGCAGGGTAGGAAAGGATGCTCTCCACCCCTCCCAGGCTCACGGCGAAGGCCGCCAGCTTCACCCCCTCCAACAGCCGCTTGGTGATGTCATAGCTCGCCAGCTCGAAGGAAAGCACCGCGCCCGGGCCGCTTGCCTGCGAAAGATGGGTCTCATATCCCGGATGCTCGGGAAGGCCGGGATAATACACCTTTGCCACTCCCTTTTGCTCCTTGAGCCACGAGACTATCGTCTTGGCACTCGCCTGGCTCTCCTCCATGCGCACCTTGAGTGTCTTCAGCCCGCGCAGCACCAGCCAGCAGTCCTGAGGACCCAACACGGCGCCGAAGGCGTTCTGTATGAAACGCAGCCTCTGGCCCAGCTCGGGATTGCCGGTCACGGCGAAGCCGCAAATCACGTCGGAGTGACCGTTCAGGAACTTGGTGCCGCTATGCAGCACGATGTCGCAGCCAAGCTCCAGCGGACGCTGCAGGTAAGGGGTCATGAAGGTGTTGTCGACGATGGTCAGGAGCCCCTTCTCTTTGGCAAGGGCGGCTGCCGCGGCCAGATCTATGATCTTGATGAGCGGGTTCGACGGGGTCTCAAGGTAGAGCGCCTTGGTCTCGGGACGTATCGCCGCGGCGATGGCTCCCTGGTCCGTGGCATCGACGAAGCTCACCTGCAGCCCCCACCCCTTGAAGAGGGTGGAGAGCACCCGGAAGGTGCCGCCGTAGACGTCCTCGCAGACGACCAGGTGGTCGCCGGGGGCGAAGATCAGGAAGGTCGAGGTGATGGCCGCCATCCCCGAGGCGAAGGCGAGGCCTGTCGAGCCTCCTTCAAGCTTTGCCACGGCCTCCTCCAGCGCCTCTCTGGTCGGGTTTCCCGATCGCGCGTAGTCGTACCTGCCGAAATGGTCCATGGAGCGCTGGGCAAAGGTGGAACTCAGATAGATCGGGTGGCTCAGGGAGCCGTGCTCCGGATCTATGGGGTTGCCGCCGTGTATCAGTTCGGTCGCGAATTTCATGCTTGCTCTCCTTCTTCAAACGCCTGCGCCAGATCAGCGATCAGGTCGTCCTTGTCCTCTATTCCCACTGAAAGCCGGAGCAGGAGGTGGTTGATGCCAAGCCGCTCCAGCGTCTCCGGCTCGATGTCTGCGTGGGTCTGCACCTGGGGAAAGGTGATCAGGCTCTCTACGCCGCCCAGACTCTCGGCAAACGAGATCAGTCGTGTCTTCATGAGCAACCGGTTCACCAGGTGGGGCTCACTCACCTCGAAGGCGATCATGGCGCCGAAACCCTTGCCGCGCTCCTTCATCAGGTCGTGCCCCGGGTGCTCCGCAAGACCCGGGTAGTAGACCCTGCTGACCTCGGGGTGGCTGGTGAGCCAGTTGGCGATGGCCAGGGCGTTTTCCTGCTGCCGGTCCATGCGTATGGTAAGGGTCTTCATGCCGCGGATGGTGAGCCAGGAGTCCTGGGGGCCCAGCACGGCGCCGACGCCGTTTTGGTGAAAGTAGACCCGCTCGGCGAGCTCGGGCTCCTTGACCGCCACGAGCCCGCAGACCGTGTCGTTGTGTCCCGCCAGGTACTTGCTTCCGGAATAGACGGTGATGTCGGCGCCCAGATCGAAGGGTCTCAGCAGGTACGGCGTGAGGAAGGTGTTGTCGACGATGCAAAGCAGTCCGTTACCCTTGCAAAGTGCCGCGAGCCCCTCGATGTCGGCCACCTTCAACAGCGGATTGGTGAGCGATTCCACGAAGAGGGCGCGCGTATTGGGGCGGATCGCCTGTTGAACCAGGGCTAGATCGCTGGTGTCGACATAGGTGAAGCTGAGGCCGAACTGCTGGAAGATCTTCTCGAACAGCCGGTAGCTTCCGCCGTAGAGGTCCTCGGTGACGATCAGGTGGTCTCCCTGGCGAAAGAGAAACATCAGGCTGGTGATGGCCGCCATTCCCGAGGCATAGGCAAAGCCGCGACAGCCACCCTCCAAAGCCGCGATTCCCTCCTCCAGCGCCTGCCGGGTCGGATTGCCGGACCTGCTGTAGTCGTAACCCGTGCTCTGACCCAGCCCCGGATGCCGAAAGGTGGCGGTCTGATAGATCGGCACCGTGACCGCCCCGGTCCTGGTCTCCCTTTCCAGGCCGATATGCGCTGCCCTTGTTGCGATGTTCATCTGTACACCTCCAATAAGAAAGTCCCCTTCCGGGGTCGGAAGGGGACTTTTTAGGTGATGTCCGCGCTTCCTTATCTTTCGGAACGTCACCGTTCCGCAGGATTTGGCACCTTCCCGTGAAGGGAGGTTGCCGCGACGTCACAGGGCCAGTCCCTCGATCGCTCTAGATAAGTCATGCTATTCGATTATAGGTGGAGCCGCAAATGCGGTTCAACGTCTCTACTAATACTGAATCCGAGCATTTCTGTCAATAATAAATTTGCCGCCCCTCTCACTGATCGATACCAATTTGCTCGGCTTGTCCCGCCTTCTGGAAACGCGTTATTTATCAGATGTTTATCTGTATTTACCTCCGCTGCTATTGGCCGTTAGGCGGCGATCACTGGATTTGGCAGTACGTCCACAGACAGGATGATATTTCAACTGTACATCATGGCTGCACACCTGTGTTTTCAAGTTCAGGCCCACATCCTTGTGCGTTCCTTGATCCTGTGCTCAAAGCTGCCCGGACGAAAAAGCCGATTTAGCAGGATCAATCAGGGACGGTTATCCTGTAAACGGATGACGAGCGAGATCGATAATTGGCATAAGGAGGTCCAATTGGGTCGCAAACAATTAATATTGACAATCGAAATAAACGTGTCAATAATAGCGTATGTTCAATTTTGATAAACGGAGGATCAATCAATGGCAACTTTAGTAGAAATCGCGGCTCAGATCGTAGCGTCACACGCGTCGAGTACTCCGATGACTTCAGATCAGCTTATATTTGAAATCGGCAAAGTACACAACGCCCTCAAAAACCTGGAAGCCGGACAGTCAGTCGAAGGAGCAGAGGAAACTAAACCTGCTCTGACTGTGAAAGAGGCTTTCAAGAAAGCGGAAGTGATCTGCATGGTATGCGGTAAGGGAGGTTTCAAGACCCTGGCGCGCCACCTGAGTACTGCTCACGGCATGAAGCCCGGCGAGTACAAGAAGCAGTTCGGCATCCCCAGCAAGCAGCCGTTGTCCGCCAAGAACTACTCCGAGTCCAGAAGGAAGATGGCCCAGGACAGAGGTCTGGCCGACAACCTTGCCAAGGCAAGGGAAGTAAGGATGGCCAACATCGAGGCGAAGAAAGCCGCTCCGGCCAAGGCTGCCAAACCTGCCAAGCCCGCCAAGCCCGCGAAAGCCGCCACGGCCGCCACGGCCGCGAAAGCCCCGAAGGCGGCCAAGCCCAAAGCCGCCAAGACCAAGGCCGTCGCCTAGTCTTTCCCGTCAGCTACTGCAAAAAAGCCGCCCCGGCAAAGGGGCGGCTTTTTTTGTACCTGCTCCCTCCTTCTTCATCCTTAGTGTACCGGTGAAATCTCCCTCGCCCGCCGGGCGAGAGCAGGAGTGAGGGATGTGGCAGCAGAAAAGTCCCCCTTTGACAAAGGGGGACTTTAGGGGGATTTGAAGTCAGCCGCATGCTGTGCCCCGTAGCACCCTGGGTAACCCCCCCCGCCCCCCACTGCCATTAAGTTAAGCTCCTACTGATTGCTCCCCCTCCCTTGATGGGAGGGGGGGAGGGTGAGGCTTGTACGTGCTTTTCCCCTTCTCCCCAGCCCTCTCCCATCAAGGGAGAGGGGGCTTTTGCAGCGTGCGGGAATTTAGCATCCCGATTAGCGTCAATCTTCCGCTNNGGGGATGGGGGGCAGCTCCGGTGCAAAAACACCCCCACCTCCTGACCTCCCCCTTGAAGGGGGAGGGACCTGAACAGCGGAAGATCAGCGCTAATCAGGTTTAGCATTGAGCTTAACTTAATGGCAGTGCCCCGACCCCCCTTTCCCAAAGGGGGGAGAGATCTGTCGAGCGAATACGATGAGGGGGACTGGATAAGCTGGATTGACTGTGGCAGGTGGGCGGATGATTGCTGATAGGTGAGGTGGAACGGGTAATTGGATGCAAGGCTTCAAGCAGTACCTTAATTGTGTCCTGAGTACTTAGGCCCCCTCCCGCCCTTACCGGTCGCCTGGGTTGCGCCACTCGACGGCACCGAAATGGGTATCTCCCAGGAAGGTGTAGACCAGACTCAGGGTCCCGTCTCTTTGCTGTCTGCTGGGGAGGTTGCCGTAATGCGCATCCCTGATCGATTCGGTAAAGCCGAGTCCGACTCCGTGGCGGCCGATGACGCGGATGTTGAAATTGGCGGTGGCGCGAACGATCCTCTCCGCACCCTCTGAATTATCGGAACCGGTGCCGCTCACATAGTAGCCGCGCCCGACCATTTCCAGTGCCGCCCTGGTGCCAAAGAGCAGGCGAAGCGCCAGAATCCCCTGCGGGGTCACCCCGTAATGGTAGTCTCTATCGCCATCTGCTGCAGGGGTAACCCCCGCCGCGCCGAAGCCTGCGCCGGCTAACAGAGATCCCTGCAAGGCGATATCCGGCCCGACCCAGTACTGAGCCGTCGAGCCGAGCGAAAGCGCGGTGTTGGAGACGCGGAAGCTGCCGGGAGAGATATAGTCGTAGCTTCCGTAAACACCCCAGATGCCGCGGCAGTTGTCGCCGGCCTGGTATGGTCTGCCGTAAAGCAGGCCCCGCAGCAAGACGCTGCTGAGCGGATTGCTTGAGGAGGAGAGACCGCTAATCTGGAAGTCGAAGTAGTCCAGGGGGCGCGTGTAGCTGTAGCCCCTTTTCCCCGGGAGCCCGTAGGACATGGCGAAGTCCAGGGTGGCGCTCTGCTGCGAGTTGCCGCTCAGGGTCGTGCCCAGCCGGAAGCGCCAGAAGGTGGCCGGGGCATAGCTCGGGAAGACGGTCTTGAACCGCTTCCCGAAGGCAAGACGGTTGAACGCGCTGCTTGGCGAGACGATCGCCGCGCCGAGCTCGTGCCAGAGATCCGGGCTCTCACCGCCATTTTGCAGCACAAGCGACGACATCCGGAACAGCGCCTCCCCCAGCAGACTTCCGGAGGTGCCGGTCGTGGCAATGTCGTTGATCGAGGGAGGACTGGTTTCGCCCGCCATCTCCCAGAGAAAGCTGCCAAGATTGCTGTACGCCGCCGATTCCCAGAAGCCCAGGCCGCTTGAGCGTGCCAATCCGTACATGGTTGCCCCCTGATAGGGATGGGCGAACTGGTTGGTGTTGAACGGGTCGGTATCGAACTTCCAATTCTGTCGCCTCAGGTGCTCCCAGGTGCTGGAGAAGGTCGAGCTATAGGTCCTTTCCCCGTTTTCGCCTCTCTCGTCCCGTAAAGCGATGCGGTCGTGGGTGTTGAGCAGGATCAGGAACGCTGGCACCTCAAGGGCTGGAATGAGGCAGCTTTTTCCGGCTCCCGTCTCCCACGAGTGCACCTTTTCCGGTGCCGGATCGTTTCTGGCCGCCGTTGCATCAGGCCCGGCTGCGGCGAACCGTACCGGATTTTCCTTTTCGCGCCGCCACGTCAGGCTGCTGCCGCTCCGCTCGGTGGCAGGCTGCTGTGATGCCTGATCGGCAGCGGGCTGCTGGGGAGGAGTCTGCTGTGATGCTTGCTGCCGCACTTCAATGACGGGAGCGCCTTCCGTAGAGTTCACTGCAGCAGTCAGCGGTGCCTGGTGATCAAATCCTGTGATCATGGGGATGAGCATGATCAAAATCAGCATATTGATCGATATGCGGCTGGAAGGCGCAGTTTGGCTGGCGTCTGAATGTAGCGGGTGCATTGCTGCCTCTGGTGTGACATTGTTAATAAGCAACCTGAAGCTGTCTTACTTTATCACAAACTCCAATCATTTCACCTCTCACCGTATAATTAAGTGTCGAAATCACAGGGTGATGCGGGTAGACTGTAAGCTATGCCATGCGCAGGGAGGCCGTTTCCTGGCCGGTTTCTGTAGTTGCAAATGCAATCAGCCTCAGGTATCAGATGATCCGCGGCCAAACCTGACACGGCAGAGACATTGATCCTGCCGATTGGCTTTTCTGTCAGCGGTCGGCCTGATCGAAGGAGCATCCATGAAGACATTGGCAGAACTTTTCGAGACCTTCCAGCCGCGGGGGAATAAGACGGCCTTCGTGAACCGCACCGGTGTGCGGCGCTTCGTGGTCTCCTATGGGGAATTGGCGGATCTCTCGCTGAAAATGGCAAATCTCCTGGCGCAAAAAGGGGTGCTGCCGGGTGACCGGGTGCTGATCTGGGGGCCCAACTCCTCCTGGTGGGCCGTCGCCTACTGGGGCATCATCATGCGCGGCGCGGTCGCCGTCCCGGTGGACTTCATGTCGGAGCGCGGCAGAGCCGAATCGATCCGCAACCTGACCCGGTCGAAGGTCGTGATACAGAGCCGGTTCAAACTGGACCGGATAGCCGCCGACAGTTCGATGCTGCTGGAAGAGCTGCCATACCTGCTGGAGGAGGTCCAGCCGATCGGCGAAACGGCCCGTCCGGTTCCCGATGACATGGCCCAGCTCATCTACACTTCCGGCACCACCGGCAATCCCAAGGGGGTCATCCTGACCCACAGGAACCTGATCGCCAACATGACCCAGATAAACCGGCAGGTACCGATCATCACCCCAGATTTCACCTTCCTTTCCCTGTTGCCGCTGTCCCACATGTTCGAGCAGATGGGCGGCTTTTTCTTGCCGCTTTACCGCGGCGCCGCCGTCGTCTACCCGCGCACCCTGAAGCCTTCCGCCATCATGGATGCGCTGAGCGAGGAGGAGATCTACGTCATCATGTCGGTTCCCCGTCTCATGCAACTGCTCAAGACGACGATCGAGCGGGAACTGGCGGAAAAACACCTGGACGGGGTTTTCCGCAGGCTTGCCAGGTCGGCGGCGGGGCTCTCCAGGGATACGCGCCGGCTGCTGTTTTTTCCGGTACAGAGGAAATTCGGCGGCAACTTCACCGTCTTCGTCTCCGGAGGCGCCCCCCTTGCCCCCGAGGTATTCAATTTCTGGGACGGCATGGGTTTTATCGTTTTGGAGGGGTATGGACTGACCGAGTGCTCGCCGGTGCTCTGCGTCAACACCATGGAGCGGCAGGTGGCGGGTTCGGTGGGTCCGCCTCTTCCCGGGGTCGAGCTGAGGATCGAGGAGAAAGGGGTGCTGGCGCGCGGCGACAACGTCTTTCCCGGCTATTTCGAAAACGAGCAGGCGACCCGTGAGGCCTTCACGGGCGACGGCTGGTTCCGGACCGGCGACCTGGGAGAGATCGCCCCGGATGGCGCGCTTGTCATAAAGGGGCGGGAGAAGGAGCTGATCGTCACCGGCGCCGGGGTCAACGTCTATCCGGACGAGCTGGAGGCGGTGCTGAACAAGATCCCCGGTGTCAAGGAGTCGTGCGTCATCGGCCTCGAGAGGGGAGGGGGGGAGGAGGTGCACGCCGTCCTGCTTCTGGATGGAAGCGCAGCCAAGCCCGAGGAGATCGTGGGGCAGGCCAACAAGAATCTGGACGCGATGCACCAGATTACCAGCCATACCGTCTGGGGTGAGCCGGAATTTCCCAAGACCACCACCTTGAAGATCAAGAAGTTCGTAGTGAAGGAGGAGATTAAAAAGGGGACTGCGGGAGGGGATGCCGGAGCCTCGAAGGACGCCCTGATCAACCTGCTTGCCAGGGTAACCGGGACCAGCGCCGCCGAAATCGGTGAGGAGTCGCTGCTGGTGACCGACCTGGGGCTTTCCTCCATCGGTCGGCTGGAACTGGTCAACGTCCTGGAACAGGAATACCGCCTCGACATCGAGGATTCCCAGATCGGACCCCGGACCCGGCTCTGCGACCTGCGCCAGATCATCTCGAAGCGGGAAAAGGTCAGGCATAGCGGCCATTTCCGGTTCTGGAGCAACTCGACTCCGGTCAGGGGAATGCGGATGATAGCGGACGCCCTGTTCAACTACCCCGTGCTGTTCCGGAGTTTTGTCTCACTCGAAGTTCGGGGTGCCGATCGGTTGGAGCAGCTGGAGGGGCCGGTACTCTTCGTGGCGAACCACCTGAGCTATTTCGACCAGCCCTCCATCATGTTCGCGCTCCCCAAAAGGATACGCTATCGGACCGCCACTGCCGCGTGGGCCGAATTCTTCTTCGGGGAGCATCGCGGACCGGACCGGCTCTGGCGGCTTTTCTGCTATGAGTACGGGACCTGGTTTCTCAATCTGTTCCCGCTGCCGCAGACAAGCGGCTTCAGCGGCTCGGTCAAATTCATGGGAAGGCTTGCCGATGCCGGCACCAATACCCTTATCTTTCCCGAAGGGGAGCACTCAAGAGACGGCAAGATGCACGATTTTCAGATGGGGCTTGGCATCATCGTGAAGGAACTGGGAATCCCCGTGCTGCCGGTAAGGATCAGCGGCACCGAACGGGTACTCGCGCCGGGAGGACGGTTTCCCAGGCGCGGCAAAGTGACGGTAACTTTCGGGGAGCCGTTGCATTTCCGCTACGAGGAGCCGGGCGAGATCGTAGCTAAGACGCAACGTGCGGTGGCAGAGCTTTGATTATCTCTCTCTTTGATCTCTCTCCACACTTTGAAAAACGGAACTATCTACCAAACAAAGGTACTGGTCAAAAAATGGGACCTTCCCCCTTTAGNNCTTGCCCCCCTTTGCAAAGGGGGGTAAAGCACAGCCTTTGTTTTGGATATAGTTCCGTTGAAAAAGGGGGGTCGGGGGGGATTTTGCCCAAGTTGCCACGGAGTGCCAGAATCTGGGTAATGCAAAATGAAGCTGAAGGCAAATCCCCCTAAATCCCCCTTTGTCAAAGGGGGACTTTTCTCTCCCCCTTCGCCAATGGGGAGTGTCCTTTGTTACACTCTCTCTCAGTTGCTATGACAGTGCTGGACTTTTCACGAGCACATCTATCATAATGCGCGGGCAAAATAGATCCTGGAGGGTTGCCCGATGAACGCCGAACCGATCCCGCTCTCCTACCGCCGCTACGCCCTGGGGCTTCTTTTGGCGGTGAACCTGCTCAACTACATAGACCGGCAGGTGCTCTTCGCGGTTTTCCCGCTGATCAAGAGCGATATGCGCATCTCTGACACCGAGCTGGGACTGCTCGGCAGCGCCTTCATGCTGAGCTACATGCTTTTCGCGCCGCTCTTCGGCTGGCTTGGCGACCACTGGAGCCGCGTCAGGCTTGCCACGGGGGGGCTGGTGCTCTGGAGCCTGGCGACGGCCCTCGCCGGTTTTGCCCCGGGGTACAGGACTCTGCTCGCCGCCCGCGCCACGGTCGGGGTCGGCGAGGCGAGCTTCGGCACGGTCTCCCCCGGCCTGATCGCCGACTTCTTCCGCAAGGAGCAGCGTGGCCGGGTCCTCTCCTGGTTCTACCTGGCCATCCCGGTAGGGAGCGCGCTTGGCTATCTTCTTGGAGGGGTGCTGGGGCAACGCTTCGGCTGGCAGGCGGCTTTTCTCATGGTCGGTCTTCCCGGTCTGCTTCTGGCCGTTCCCGTCGGCATGCTACGCACCCCCCCGCGCGGAGGCGATGACGCAGCGCCGCAGGAGCACGCGGGCAAGCCATCCTCAAGTTACGCGCTTCTTTTCAGAAACCGCTCCTTTGTCAGCAATACCGTCGCCATGGCCACCATGACCTTCGCAATCGGCGGGCTCGCCCAGTGGCTTCCCTCCTTCTTGTACCGCTTCCATGCCCTGAATGTGGAGAAGGCCAACACCCTGTTCGGCGCGACCACCGTCGTGGCCGGCATATTCGGCACACTGGCCGGTGGCTGGCTCGGCGACCGCTGGCAAAAAAAGAGCAGCAAGGGGTATCTTCTCGTCTCAGGCTGGGGCTTTCTGATCGGCACCCCGTTTGCCGCCTGGGCCATCCTTGCCCCTAGCCTGACCGGCTGCATGGCCGCCATATTCGTCGCGGAATTCTTCCTCTTTCTAAACACCGGCCCCCTCAACACCGTCATCATCAACGTGACCCCTCCCGCCACCCGCGCCATGGCCTTCGCCGTCAACATCTTTTTCATTCACGCCCTGGGCGATGCAATCTCCCCCTCCATCATCGGCTGGCTTTCCGACCAGTGGGGCCTGCGAAGCGCCCTGCTCCTCACCCCGTTCGTCATGGCGCTGGCCGGCCTGCTCTGCTTTCTCTGCGGCAGGTTTGTGGCAAAGGACATGGCGCAGGCGGAGTCGTAACAGGCTTTAGGCCGCAAACCGGCCCGACTAAGTCTTGCCTGCTTCGTTCCGCGAGAACCGAAACTCCCTCACCCCGGCCCGCTCCCGGAGGGGGAGGGAGGGTTTGTGGTAGATGGAAAAATGCCGAGCCGGAAGATTGTCGGCAACAGCGGTTGTTAGCCACAGCAGTTGTTATCCCCTCCCATGCTTCTTGTCGCATACTCATTGGTAAAACCTGCCGCTTCATCCTGTCAAAATTCATTTAGCTGCTATCATTGTGTCTTTGAACTCCCGGAACCGATCCCTCGACACTCAAAGAGGTCCAAGCTACATGCCTGGAGACAGACAAACGACAGCGGGAGGAGGCGACGCCTTACTCGCCAACCGCCGCTTTTACAACGCGCTTTGGTCGCAGACCCGCCTGGCACAACCGGAGCGTTTCAATACCTGGCCGCTTATTGCGGGCCTGCTCCCGGTGAGTGCGGCGCGGCTGGAAATCGGCCCGGGCCTCAGGCCCAGGTTGCCCATCGCCGGCACGCACTTTGTCGACATCAGCCCACCTGTCATCCGGAGGCTGAACGCCAGCGGCGCAGTGGCCCAGCAGGGGGAGGCGACCGCGCTCCCTTTCGAGGACAGCAGTTTCGATCTCGTCTGCGCCTTCGACGTCATCGAGCATGTCGAGGACGACCTGCGGGCGTTCAGCGAACTGAGCCGGGTGCTGAAGCAGGAGGGAATCCTGATCCTCTCGGTCCCCTTGCATGCGGCCCTCTGGAGCGCGTTCGATGACTTCGTCGGTCACGTGCGCCGCTATGAACCCGTCGATCTGACGGCTACCCTGCAAAGGCATAGGCTTGTGCTGGAGCAGAGCGCGGTTTTCGGCATGCAGCCGGCAAACCCCCGTCTGCTCGCCCTGGGCATCTGGCTGCTAACCCACCGGCGCTCAGGCGCGCTCTTTTGGTACAACTGGTTCTTCCTGCCGGTCCGCCTTTTATTCCAGAGGCGCCTGAACTTTCGTGCCGGATTGATCGAGACAGGAAAGGCGGGCGAGATCGTGCTGGTCTGCCGGCGCGGCAAAGGCAGCCGGCTCCCGCTCTGTTGACGCTTTTCCTAATGTCCCCTCCCCCGGAGGGGGAGGGTTAGGGAGGGGGAACCCGGCCGGTTCCTTCAGAGAAGCCGCGGTCTTCCCCCCTCCCAGCCTCCCCCCTCCGGGGGGAGGCTGGGAGGGGGAGTTTGTCGCCAGGCCGGTTCTTCTTCTCCGACCAGCTCCGGGGAGCGGGGTGGCGGGCCGCTCAGGAATGACTGGAGGTACCTTTTACGGTGCATAACGCCTTGACCATCGATCTGGAGGACTGGTATCACGGCTGCTGTGCGCTCGGGCAACCCTTGGTTCCGGCGGAACAAAGGCGCGTGCGCCAGAACACGGAGCTGATCCTGGAGCTCCTCGATCAATGCGGCGTCCACGCCACCTTTTTCGTGCTCGGCTCTGTCGCCAGGCAGGACCCCTCGCTCATCCCGATCATCGCTGCCGCAGGGCACGAGATATCCTCCCACGGCTATTCGCACACGCTGGTGCCGCAGCTCGGCCCGGTGGCGTTTCGCGACGAGCTGCGCCGCACCGCCGGGGTGATCGCCGACCAGTCCGGCACCCTCCCGGCCGGGTTCCGGGCGCCCCAGTGGTCCCTGGGGCCGAAGACCCCGTGGGCCATGGAGATCCTGCAGCAGGAGGGATGCCTGTACGACTCAAGCTACAACCCGCTTCCCATTGTCGGCAACCGACGCGGTCCGCGCGCACCGTTTCCGATCCGGACCGGCGCCGGCTCCGTTCTCGAACTGCCGCCCATGGTGACACCGTCTCCGATCGGCAACCTCCCCACCGGCGGGGGATGGGGCTTCAGGTTTTTTCCGCTGTCGCTGATCCGCCGGACCGTGCAGAGGCTAAACCAAGCCGGGGCGCCGGCCGTGCTCTACCTGCACCCGCGTGAGATGGAGCCTTTCGGGCCGAGACTGCCGCTTTCACCCCTGCAGTCGTTTGTAAGCTACGGACCAAGGAGTGACGCCTCGGGGCGCCTCAGGGATCTGTTGGGCCGATTCCGTTTTCAAACGCTAAAGGAGCTAGCGATCGCGTGGCAATCTGCATAATCATACCGGCGTTCAATGCGGAAAAAACGATTTCCGGCGTGGCCCGGGAAGCAGTTGAGACCGGTTTGCCGCTGCTGGTCGTCGATGACGGCTCCTCGGACCTGACGGCGCAGAGCGTCAGGGAACTGCCGCTTACGCTGATCAGCCACCCGGAAAACCGCGGTAAAGGCGCGGCGTTGCGAACCGGGTTCGAGTGGGCGCTGGCAAACGGGTTCACCGGGGTGGTGACGCTCGATGCCGACGGCCAGCATGAGGTAGCCGCCGTCTCGCTTCTCGCCGAGACCGCCCGTGCCGGGGCGATCGATATCGTGATCGCCTCTCGCTATACCCAGTTCCAGGAGATGGCGGGGCTGCGCAGCTCCTGGAACCGGTTCGGCGTCTGGTGCATGAGAAAGCGCACCGGCTTGCTGATCAGCGACAGCCAGTCCGGTTTCCGGTATTATTCGGCCGCGCTGCTGCGGCAGGTGAAACTGGAAACCGACGGCTACAACATGGAGATGGAAGTTCTTCTGAAGGCTTGGCGCGGCGGATTCGTCATAGGCTCTCTGCCGATAGCGGCACGGATAGCAGATGGACGCTCCACAAGTCATTACCGCCCCGTTCGCGACACTTGGAACATCTGCATGACCTTCCTGCGCTACATGTGGGGCGAGCCGTGTCAGCGGGATGCCCGATGAAAACGGGAGCAGCTATCTGCAGTGCCTGCCGGAGCTCTATCCGGATCAAGGGGAAGTTCAGCAACTCCAAGGCTCACTGCCAAAAAATGCGGCACTGTTTTTCTCTAAATCAAGGTTGCACCTGGCACATTTGTTAAGTATAGTTAACACACTCTCATTGCCTTGGCTCAGTAGTCCACCAGCAAGTCATAAAAGATGCTCAATTGACAGAACTGAGGGGTGATCCAGAACTTGGAAGCCCACAGGTCGTCTTCAGACCCTGTTTTTATGAGGCAGCGCAACTTCAATGACAGTGGGGAGAATGTGATTCTATGCTTTACGGTCTGAAAAAATATTCCCGCGATAAAATCGTCTCCATGCTTCTCTCCCTGGCGACCAATTCGTCCAATGAGAACCTTGCCCGCATGACCCGTCTGATGGAACTCATCCCCAAGAAGGAATACTACAAGGAGCGTATCCGCTGGATCCGCGGCCTGATACGCGACAACCATCCAGGCATCGAGTTTCCGCGCCGCATCCTGCGCGACCTGCACCCGAACCAGCGCGACAAATGGATCACCAACCTCTTGGTAAATCACCTGCTCTCCGGCACCAACAAGAGAAAGATCTGGCAGGAGCGGGAGGGTTATTATCCTCCCTCTACGGTCGTCATCAGTCCGACCATGAAGTGCAACCTCGACTGCTACGGCTGTTACGCCGGCGACTACCAGAAAACGCTGGAACTCTCCCTGGAGGAGATCGATTCGGTTCTCGTGCAGATGAAGGAGATGGGGGTCTATTTCGCCGTGATTTCCGGCGGCGAACCGTTCTTCAAGCAGGACATCTTCGAGATCTTCCGCAAGCATTCGGACATGGCCTTTCTGGTCTTCACGCATGGCGGGCTGATCGACGAGCGGATGGTGCAGCGGCTGATCGAGGTGGGCAACGTGATGCCCTCCTTTTCCCTTGAGGGGTACCGGGAGGAAACCGACGAGCGGCGCGGCCCCGGGCACTTCCACAAGGTGATGCACGCCATGGATCTCCTGCGTGACGCCGGCCTCTCTTTTTGCAGCTCATTCACCCAGACCAGCAGAAACACCAATATCATCACCGACGCAAGCTTCATCGACATGCTGGTGCAGAAAGGGTGCTTCGCGATGTGGCTCTTCAGTTACGTGCCGATCGGAAGAAATCCCAAGATCACCCTGATGCCGAGCCCCGAGCAGCGCGATTTGATGCGCCGCACCACCATCGAGTACCGTGCCACCAAGCCGATGCTCTTCATCGATTTCTGGAACGACGGGCCGATCATCAGCGGCTGTATTGCCGGGGGGCGCAAGTACTTCCATGTCAACGCCAACGGCGACGTGGAGCCCTGCGTCTTTTGCCACTTCGCCGCGGACAACATCCGTCGCACGCCGCTCAGGGAGGCCCTGCGCTCGCCGCTGTTCGCGAAGATCAGGGAGAGGCAGGGAGAGCACGACAACCTGTTACGCCCCTGCATGTTGATCGATCACCCCGATGTCGGGCGCGAGCTGTTCCGTTCGCAGGGGGCCTATGCCACCCACGACGGGGCGGCGGACATCTTCACCGAGCTCTCGGGCGCGATGGACCGCTACGCCGAGCGCTACGCCGAGCTTGCCGATGCTGCCTGGGAGCGGGAATTCGCGGTGCCGGCGCTGCCGGACAAGCGCTCGGGGAATCTATCGGGGTAGTTTGGGCCGGAAAGCAACGTCTCCAATCGCGTCTCGGTCCGCGCTCGAACCGTGTCTCGAACCGTGTCTCGAACCGTGTCGTACTTTACTCAATCCTTTTTAAAAACTCTCCCCCCTTTGAAAAAGGGGGGTCGGGGGGGATTTAAGGAGGCTGGCACCAGCGGGAGAAATCCCCCTAAAACCCCCCTTTGCAAAGGGGGACTTTGCTGCAATTCGAGAAACGCCTTGGCACTTTACAGCAACATGAATCTGTTTTTCATCAAGCTTCTGACCATCCTGGTGCCGCGTTTTCTGCATCCCCCCTTCGCCTTTTTCTGGGGAGGGCTCTTTTACCTGGTTTTGCCGGGGGTGCGCCGGAACCTGAGGAAAAACCTGCGTGCGGTCACCGGATCCGAGCAGGTGGAGCGGCTTGTCCTGGGCGCCTTCTACAAGTTCAGCCGCAACTGGTGCGACATCATGCTGATGACGAGGCTCCCCGGCCCGCGCCTGCTCGGCCTGATCGGACGCTGGACCACGGAAAAGCCTCTTGACGATGCGCTGGCTGCCGGCCACGGCGCCATCCTGATTTCGATCCACCTGGGGAACTGGGAGCTCGGGGGGCTGGGGCTCGCCGAGAAGGGTTACCGGATGAACGTCCTGACCTACCGCGAGCCGGATGAGAAGGTGAACCTGCAGCGCGAAACCGTCCGGCGCGAGAGGGGGATCAATTTCATCTACGTCGACCGGGAGGCGACCTCCCCGTTTGCCATCATCGAGGCGGTGAGCGCGCTGAACCGAAACGAGGTGCTGGCGATCCTGGGGGACCGGGACGGCTCCTCCCACACCAGGACGCTGGATTTCTTCGGGAGGCCGACGCCGATACCGCTTGGGGCCGCCTACCTGGCTTTGGCAAGCGGCGCTCCGGTCATCCCGGTCTTCGTCCCTCTCGAGGGGGAGCGGTACGCCGCCATCATGGAGGAGCCGATCTTCTTCCGGGACCGGCGCGGCGAGCGCGAGCAGGTCATCGTTGAGGGGACCGGCCGGATACTGCGGGTCTTCGAACGCTACATCAGGTCGTACCCCGACCAGTGGTACAACTTCTTCGATTACTGGCCCAGTCCGAAATACAAAGAGAAACCTGATTAGTGCTAATCTTCCGNNGGGTGAGGCTCATGCCAGCTTTTCACCCGATCCTCTCCCATCAAGGGAGAGGGTCGGGTGCTTGCGCAGTGTGCTGAAGATTAGCACTTCTGAGGAACTTCAAAGGCAAATCCCCCCTGTCCCCCCTTTGTCAAAGGGGGGAACAGGTATCAGGAGCGTTGCAGCTAGGTAAGGTTCCTCTCCGACAAAACGTGCCTCAGGCGGGTTGGGGGCTAATCAGGAAGAGAAAAGGAGTAGCAGATGACCGATGAACTGATACCTCAGGTGAAGCAGCTGATCGTCGACAGCCTGCGTATCGAGGGGATGTCGAGCCTGGACATTGAGACGGACGCTCCGCTTTTCGGGGACGGCCTGGGACTTGACTCCGTCGACGCCCTGCAGCTTGTGGTGGCGCTGGAGAACTCCTTCGGGGTGGTGGTGCCCGATGCGGCCGTCGGCAGCAAGGTGTTCGAGTCGGTGCGCACCATGGCCGACTACATTGCCCAGCAGACCGCATGAAACTGCTCCTCGTTTCTCCCGGCTGGCCCAAGGGGAGACTCTGGGGGGAGTTGGGATTCAAGTTCCCGTCACTCTCGCTTGCCGCCATTGCCGCTGCCACCCCTGCCGGCTGGCAGGTGACGCTGGGCGACGAGAACCTGAAGCCGCTCGACCTTGGCGCCGACGTCAACCTGGTGGCGATCACGGCAATGACCCCGCAGGCGCCCCGCGCCTATGAGATAGCCGACGCCTTCCGCGCCCGTGGCATTGCGGTGGTGATGGGAGGGTTCCACGCCAGCAACCTGCCGCAGGAGGCGCTCAGCCACGTCGATGCGGTAGTGGTGGGGGAGGGGGACCTGGTCTGGCCCCGGCTGGTCGCCGATCTTCTGCAGGGGAGCCTGCAGCGCATCTACCGTAGCTCCGACCCGCTCCGGATGGCCGCGGTCCCGGTGGCCCGGCGCGACATCTTCACCGGGAAGGGATACCTGCTCACCAACAGCATACAGACCACCCGCGGTTGTCCCTATGACTGCGAGTTCTGTTCGGTCACCGCCTTTTTCGGCAGGAAATACCGGGAAAGGCCGCTGGACCTGGTGCTTGCCGAACTGGAGACGCTGCGAAAAGACGGCTCCTTCGTATTCTTCGTGGATGACAATCTGGTGGCCAACCGTCGCTATGCGCTGGCGCTATTCGCGGGCATGCGCGGCATGGGACTCAGGTGGCTCTCCCATGCGCCCATCGATTTCGCCTTGGACGGCGCGCTGGTGCGGGCCGCCGGACAAGCCGGCTGCGTCGGCATGTTCGTGGGGTTCGAGTCGCTGAACCAGAAAACCTTGGTCGCCATCGGCAAGCAGACCAACGATGCCGCCAGGTATCTGGAACAGGCCCGGGCCTTTCGGGACAACGGCATCGGCATCCTCGGTTCCTTCGTGCTCGGCTGCGACGGGGATACGCCGGCCGTCTTCGAGCCGATACTGCGCTTTTGCGAGCAGGCACGGCTCGAGGCGGCCATCTTTCCCATCCTCACGCCGTATCCCGGCACGCGGGTCCGCGAAAGGCTGGAACTTGAGGGGCGCATCACCTCCAACGACTGGCGCAACTACGACATGGGACATGTCAATTTCGTCCCGCGCGGCATGAGCGCCGACCATCTGCAGGCAGGGCACGACTGGCTCAACAGATCCTTTTACTCGTTTTCCTCGATGTACCGGCGCATCTTCAGGCTGCATCGCTCGCTGCAGGTGTTCGGACCGATGAACTTCGGCTTCAGGAGCGCCATCAGGCGGGCCGGGAAGAACCGGTCGAAGCTTTAGTCAAAAGCCGGACGCGGATTGGACGGATCTGAAGGATAACGGCAGGTTTAACAACCTGACCAGTGCAAATCTGCAGCCTGCATCGATGCCGCGGATGCCGCGGAAAGTCCCCCTTTGAAAAAGGGGGATTCAGGGGGATTTGCCTTTAGGGGCCACTCGCACGCTTCGGCAACTGGGCTAAATCCCCCCCGACCCCCCTTTTTCAAAGGGGGGAGGTTTTGTTGCACTTCAGGAAGTTAAATGCCTCAATGATTCTGACCGATCTGTCCTTATCCGTATCATCCGTTCCATCCGTGTCCCGGTTTGACTCAGTTTTTGGAGCCTTCGCCTATGATCTGCTTCATGTTTCCCGGACAGCCGCTTTCACGCGCTGCGCTCCCCGATGACGCCGAGTTCGAGCAGATGGCGGAACTGGTACGCCGGGTGGCGCATCTCGACCTGGAGAGCTTCCAGTGGCTCGACGGGGAGGGGAGCGAAGAGCTGAAGCTTCAAATGCTGGGGGTGGCCCAGAGCCTGTACCGGTTGCGCCTTTTGCGCAGCCAAGGGGTGCGCCCCGATCTGGTCGCCCCGCACAGCATGGGAATCTACCCGGCTTTGGTTGCTTGCGGCAGCATTTCCGAGACCGAGGCGGTCGAGATTACCTGGAGGGTCGGCTCATCCTTTGCCCGCATGGCGGGGAGGCAGCAATACGCCCTGGGATGCGTGATCGGTCTGGCGCTGGAACCGGTTCTGGCAATCGCCGGGAAAAATGAGGTGCATCTGGCGAACCATAACAGCTCCCGCCATTTTCTCCTCTCCGGAGCAAGGGAGAAGATCGATCTTGCCGTGACCGAAGCCCTGGAGTCGGGCGCCTTTTCGGCGCGCAGTTTCAATTGCGACGCCCCGCTCCATACCCCGCTGATGGCGCAGCTGGAGCCGGAGCTTTTGGAGATTTTCGGCGATTACCGCTACGCCGAGCCCGCCTGCCCGCTTTTGGACCACCTGAACCAGAACTATCTGAGCTGCTCGGATATCCCCGGGTTCATGCTGGGCGAGTTGAGCCTGCCGGTGTACTGGGAGAAGAGCTACCGCAAGCTGCGCGCAGCCGGGGTGAAGGAATTTCATGAGGTCGGGGCGGGAGAAGCCCTGAAGAAATTCAACCGGTGGATCGAGGCGGAATGTGAAAGCTGAGAGCGTCCTTCCCTATCATGAAACCCTGATCCGCGTCCGCTTCAACGAGGTCGATGCCTACCAGATCGCCTGGCACGGCCATTATCTGGCCTGGATGGAGGAGTCGCGCAACGATCTGGCCGGGCGTTTCGGCGTGGACGCCGCACAGATTGCTGCCGCCGGGTTTCAGGCGCCGGTGGTGGCGCTGGAGCTGAAATATCTGCGGCCGGCGCGCTACGGCGAGGAGCTGCGGGTGCGAACCACCCTGGTCCGCACAGAGACCGCAACCCTGGAATTTCGCAGCGAGATAATCGGCCGGGACGGCAAACTCTCGGCCAGTGGCCGCACCGTTCATGCCCTGACCGACCGCGAAGGGATACTGCAGTACACTCTGCCGCAGCCGATCGCTCAGAGGCTTTCGGCGCTCTACCAATTTCTGGGGGTTTGATGGACATCCTGCTCCTCTCCGCCAACAGGGAGAAAAATCCCTACCCGGTTTTTCCACTCGGGCTCTCCTATCTGGCCGGGCCTTTGGCGAGCCGGGGGCACCGGCTGCGGCTGCTCGACCTCTGCTTTGTCGAGAACCCGCAACAGGCCTTGAGCGAACTGCTCGATGAATTCGCCCCTCACGTGGTCGCCATCTCCATCCGGAACATCGATAACGTCACGTTTCCCGGGAGCCGCTCCTACATCCCGGGAGTGAGGGAGGTGGTCGAGACCTGCCGCGGCAGGGCGATCGTCATACTTGGAGGCTCCGGATACTCACTCATGCCGGTGCAACTGCTGGCGCACCTGGACGCCGATTTCGGGGTGGTCGGCGAGGGTGAGGAGGTACTGCCTGAACTGATCACCCGGTTGGAGAGAGGCATTCCCGCCACTTTGCTCCCCGGTGTCCTCGCCAGGGGGGACAGCAGTTATCTCCCGGTTTCTCCCGTTGCGCAGATAGGAGTCGCCGACCGGACCCTTTTCCCGGTGCAGCGCTATCACGTCGAAGGGGGGATGGCCAACCTGCAGACCAGGCGCGGCTGTCCATTCTCCTGCATTTACTGCATCTATCCGCTGCTTGAAGGAAACCGGGTGCGGCTTCGTCCCGTCCGCGAAATCATAGCCGAGATCAGGTCGCTCGTCGAAGATCACGGCGTCAGCTACATCTATTTCGTCGATGACATCTTCAATTATCCGCCCGGGTTTGCCGAGGAGCTCTGCCGCGCCATGGTGCGCGAGAAACTTTCAGTAAGCTGGTCGGCCTTCGTCAATCCCGGCTTTGTCAGCGCCTCCCTTATCGACGCCATGATCGCCGCCGGCTGTGACGCGGTTGAGTTTGGCAGCGAGTCCGGCTCCGGGAAAATGCTGCGCAACCTTGGCAAGTCCTTCGGGGTGGAGCAGATACGCGACGCCTCCGGGCTTTGCCGGGAGGCCGGCGTGGACTTCGCCCACTACCTGCTTTTTGGCGGGCCGGGGGAGAGCGAGGCGACCATCGACGAGAGCTTTGCCCTGATGGACCAGTTGGCGCCAACTGCTGTGATAGCGATGACCGGCATCCGCATCTTTCCCGGCACACCCCTCTACCGGCGGGCCATAAGTGACGGCATCATAACAGGCGAAGCCTCGCTGCTGGAGCCGGTCTTCTACATTTCGCCCCAGATCCGGGAAACGATGTGCGAGATGGTTGCCAAACGTGCGCTGGCGCGAAAGAACTGGGTGGCGCCGGGGATGGAGATAAACGTGAGCGACGCCATGCTGGACGCGCTGCGCCGATTTCCGGTGCGCGGCCCGATGTGGAAGCAGCTGAAGCGTCTCGGCCGCAGCCGGATCAGGCCGATGTGAGTCGAGAAATTGCCGCCGGGCTACCTGAGGCAAATCCCCCCCAGCCCCCCTTTGTCAAAGGGGGGAGCCTATACCGATGCAGGGGCGGCAGAGTTGGCGGCAGAGGAGGCGGCAGAAGTTTTGCTGCCGGCTCCATCCCTAGACGGGAGGGGGTGGGGGGCACTGCCATT
>DNRQ01000127.1 GCA_003499925.1 Geobacter sp. | reverse complement strand
CGCCCCTACAGTTATCCCCGGAGGGTAGGGCTAGGGAGGGTGAGGCCCATACCGGCTTTTCACCCTCTCCCCACCTCTCTCCCATCAAGGGAGAGGGGGCTTGTGCTTCCCCCCTTCCGACCTCCCCCCTCCGGGGGGAGGAGCAAGTGGTGGAATGCTTGCGGAAGTAGTAGTTACTTTTTGATACAGGGCCGCCCACGGCGGCGTGGGGCGCTTCTGAGTAAGTTCACCCTTTAACCACCACGTCCCCTCCCCTTCAAGGGGAGGGGACGTGGTGGGGATGGGGATAGTACGGCAATCCAGCCTCAGGCGCGCCAGCCGTGCTGCAGCATCAGGCGCTGCGCGGGAGTGTGCTCCATCTCTGCGGCTGCCTTGATGAGCGCATGTGCCAGGAATTCCGTTTCCGGCTGCGCGACGAAGCGCTCCCCCTGCCAAAGCAGAAATCGCGGGTCCTGCTGCGGCGCCGATTCCAGTGCAACCTCAAGGAAGGCCTCGGCTGTGTCAACGCAGTGCGGCACGCCGAGACCTGTGGCATAGAGGCAGGCGAGTCTGATCTGGGATTTGAAGTGTCCATGCTCGGCTGCCCTGCGGTACCAGTAGGCTGCTTCGAATGAATTTCTGTAGTCGGGATCCTTGTCATAGATGTAAGCGAGATAGTACATGACGGCCGGCTCATCCTTGTCTGCAGCGCGATACAGCAGTTCCAGGGCCGCGTCGGTATCCTTCGGGCAGTGTACGCCAAAGATATAGAGCTCGGCCAGATATATCATGCTCGGAACATGTTCTTCGTCGGAGGCGCCCTGAAGCAGCCGGATGGCATACTCCTGGTCGTACGGCACGGTCACCCCATCGATATGCAGACGGGCCAGTTCATGCATGGCCTGAACAACTCCACCCTTCGCGGCTATAGCCAGGAATTTGGCGGCCTTCGAAGGATCACGGGGCACCCCCTCCCCGTTCAGATACATCAGCCCGAAAGCCACTGATTTGGTTGCCTCCAACGAGGAAACCGCTCGGGAGAGGATCCCCTTTATGCGCAACTCACTGGAGCGTTGCCTGAAATCGATCACTTTACCTGAAGGTGCCTTATCGACGCTTTCCCTGCCCCCCTCGGAGCCGCGGCAATCCACCTCCCCCTGGTAACTGCCGCAGATGTCACACTCTTCCGCATCGATGCCGCATATAGGATCTTTTGTCATGTCCAGTACCTCGCTCACCAAGAATCAAAGCCCACCGATGAAGTGATCATGCCTACCGTCAACCTTCCCGTCAACGCACGTTACAACTAATATGCCAGTAGTCGACAGGTTATCTGCCAATACAGCAACGTCTTGATTGTGTTGATTATTTTGTGAGCATGTCACACAGGAGAGGGGGGAGGTCATACAGAAATCACGCGATATGGCGGGAATTTCAAGTGAAACTACCCAGCGCGGCCCGAAGCTTGCCAGGGTGAATCGGGCTGATTTGTAAAAATTTCCGATAGCTTGTCGGAAATATTTACAGTTACCCGCCCAGTCATTGCCGAAAGAGCTGCCTGAAATATAGAAAGGCACGTCGTCTGACGTGCCTTTCTTTTTACCCATTAGGAATCCACGCTGCCACGGCAGCAGCCTTGCACCCTCCCCCAGCCCCCACTGCCATTAAGTTACCCGATTAGCGTCGATCTTCCGCTGTAAAACTCCCTCCCCTTCAAGGGGAGGGTTGGGGTGGGGATGGGGTAGCTCCGGTGGCAAAATCACCCCCATCCCCCTCCTGACCTCCCCCTTGCAGGGGGAGGGACCTGAACAGCGGAAGATCAGCACTAATCAGATTACGTTAAGCTCAGCGCTAGTTTCCCGCACTCTGCAAAAGCCCCCTCTCCCCTGGCGGGAGAGGGCTGGGGAGAGGGGGGAAGCTAACCGGCCCGCCTGCGGATCAGGTGGACGGAGGTCGCCTTGAAGGAGGCATAAACCCCTTTCCCCTCGGAAAGCTCCAGATTGGCGAACGATTCGCGGGTCACATAGGCGGTGAGGGTAAAGCCGCATTCGAGCCGCAATCTGAGAAAGGGCCCCATGGATGCAATTTCTACGATCCGTCCCGGAAATACGTTCCTAGCGCTGCTCTTTTCTGAGGGATGACTGACGCTTACGGTGACGTTCTCGGGCCTGATGCAGCAATAGACGTGATCGCCGGCCCTCTCGCTCCCCACGGTGTCTATCTCGTGCCCCGCAACCATGACGGCCATCTGCTG
Organism: Geobacter sp.; assembly: GCA_003499925.1. Classification (GTDB taxonomy): domain Bacteria; phylum Desulfobacterota; class Desulfuromonadia; order Geobacterales; family Geobacteraceae; genus Geomonas. The sequence goes on along the minus strand of DNRQ01000127.1, from coordinate 1,629 downwards.
GTCACGGTTGCTGAGCACCTCTCCTTCCAGGATGGTCTCCATGCCGACGAAGTTCGCCACGAACTCGTTCACCGGCCGGTTCATCACCGCCGCGGGTGTGCCGAGCTGCACGATCCGGCCTGCGTTCATCACCACGATCCGGTCCGACATCCTGAGCGCCTCGGACTGGTCGTGGGTCACCAGCACGGCGGCGATCCCTTTCTCGCGTATGATCCGGTCCATGTCGTCGGTGAGCGACTGCCTGGTGGGGGGGTCGAGGTTGGCGAAAGGCTCGTCGAAGATGATCATCTCCGGCTCCACCGCAAAGGCGCGCGCCAGACTCACGCGCCTCGCCTCGCCTCCGGAGAGCTTGCGCGCCGATCGCTGCGCCATCTCCGCCAGGTTGAACCGCTCCAGGTAGGCCATGACCCGTTTGCGTATCTCGGAGCGCTCAACCCCCCTGATCTTCAGGCCGCTCGCCACGTTGTCGTAGACGGTGCTGTCGAAGAGGAGCGGTTCCTGCAGCACCATGGCGATCTTGCGGCGCAGCTCCAGCCAGGAGGCGTCGGAGCGGATCTCTTCCCCCCGGTACAAAAGCGAGCCGCTTCTTCGCTTGATCAGCCCCATGATCGAGAGGAGCAGGGTCGACTTCCCTGCCCCGTTGGGCCCTATCAGGGAGACGAACTCGTTTTCATGCAAGGAAAAAGAGGGTATATCGAGGATCTGCACGCCACCTCGATCCACCCTCAGATCTTTCAGGTCGAACACATTTTGTGCCTGTGTCATCTAGGCCTTTCTCGCTGCTGTATGTAGGTCAGAAAATAGTTGATCACGAAGCAGAATAGCAAAAGTATCAGGGAGAGGGCAATGGCTATGTCGAAATTCCCCCTGCCGGTCTCCATGACGGTGGCTGTGGTGAGCACCCTGGTGTACCCCTTCACGTTGCCCCCCACCATGATCGAGGCGCCGACCTCGGAGATCACCCCCCCGAACCCCGCCATCACCCCCGCCATGAGCGGCAGCCTCGCCTCCTTGATCAGCATCCAGACCATCTGGGTCCGGGTGGCTCCCAGCGCCAGAATCTGCAGCCTCAGGTTCGCCGGCAGATTCTGCATGGCGCCGATGGTGATTCCCATCACGATCGGCGTTGCAATGACAGACTGGGCAATGACGATGGCGCTCGGGGTGTAGAGCAGTTCCAGGAACCCCATGGGGCCGTTGCGCCAGAGCAGGATGGAGACGAAGAGACCGACCACCACGGGGGGAAGCCCCATGCCGGTATTGACCACGCTCACCAGGATCTTCTTCCCCGGAAACCTGGTGAGGGCGATCAGGGTGCCGACCGAAATCCCGATCACCAGGCTGAAAAGGGTCGCCAGCCCGGAGACCTTGAGCGAGAGGAAGGCGATCCCCAGCACCTCGGGATCGAGGGCGATGAGGAGCTGGAACGCCTTGATGACACCTTCGAGGATCAGATCCATTTACAGCCCCAGTGTCTCCGGTTTCTTGCCGGCGTCCGGGAAGAAAAGCGGCGAGCCGAACTGCTTGGTGCCGAAGCCTCCGATGATCTCCTGGGCTTTCTTTGAGACCATGAAATCCGAGAACGCCTTGGCGCCGGCGCTGTTCACCTTGGGCCACTTGGCCGGGTTC
>DNRQ01000115.1 GCA_003499925.1 Geobacter sp. | reverse complement strand
GGCAGCATCTCGCCGTGGGTATAGATGTCGATCCCCTTGCCGTCGGTCTGCTTCAAAAGCTCCTCGAGCATGCGCAGGTCGTGGCCGGAAACCAGGATCCCCTTGTTCCTGCGGGTGCCTAGCTGCACCTTGGTCGGCACCGGGTGGCTGTAGTGCTCCACGTGCCCCTCGTTCAGCATCCCCATCACCTTTATGTTCATCCTGCCGCATTCCATCGCCAGGGTTACAAAATCCATCAGCCCCTTCGATTGATCGGCGGTGGCGGCGAGCGCGCTGTGGAAGAAGGCGAAGACCTCCTCGTCGGTTTTACCCAGGATGAAGGCGTGATTGGCGTAGGCGGACATCCCCTTCAGGCCGTACACGACGACCTCGATGGCCGACAGGGTGTCGGGATCGCTGTGCTGGCTCTTGACCCCGTGCAACTGCCCCTGCGCGACCAGCCCCTCCAGCGTGTCGGCGATCACCCAGGCGGCGGGGCCGTCGGTGATCGGCGCCGCGTGCCCACCCTGCTTTTCACGATAGGCGCTCTCGTAGAGCGATTTGACCTGCTCCTTCTGATCGTAGCACCTCCTGAGTTTCCCTGCGATCTGGACCGGATCGAAATCGACATTGGTTACCGCAGTGAACAACCCGTCGATGAGGAACATATCGGCATCCTGGTCCCGCGCGTCCAGTTCCCGTGCCTTTTCCGCGTAGATGGCAAGTCCCTTCAGGCCATACAGCATGAGGTCCTGCAGCGCAGCCACCTCGGGATTCTTACCGCAGACTCCCATCACCTCGCACCCCGTGCCCTTGGCGGCTTGCTCACATTGACGGCAGAACATTGACATAAATTAATCTCCTTTGATTTTTTGATTAATAACAGCGGACTGAAAAAGTTTTTAGACTATAACCTGCTTTCGGGAGATTTCAACTCTACGGAGAGTAATTGGAGGAGTTCTGGCAATAAAGCTGCCTAGTATCATGTCTGGTAAGAAAAGATGATATATTATGGACCTAGTGCCAGCTTGAGCAAAAAGGAGCGCCCTTATGGCGAAGGACAGCAAACCGCTTTGCAAGTGGAACAAGGACGATATCAAGGATAACTTCAAAGAATTGAAGAAGATCGTCTCCGAGCCGCGCTTCATCTGCCGAAAGTGCGGACGCGTGGCAAAGAAGGAGGACTGGCTGTGCAAACCGGAGCAGTTGTAGAACCGGTGAAAGGTGAAAGGTGAAAGGGGCTTCACCCGGGGGGCCTTGGGCTCCGAATTTCACGTTCAAGCGCCGGCCAGGCGAAAAAAAGGCCACACCCGAAGATGTGGCCTTTTTCCTGCTCAATTAAGAGTGAATTACTTTGCAGCCGGTGCAGCCGGTGCAGCTTCAGCCGGAGCAGCTTCTTTCTTCACGGCAGCTTTCTTCACGACTTTTTTCTTCTTCTTGACAACTTTCTTTACCGGAGCTTTTTCTTCAGCTTTCACTTCAGCAGCAGGAGCTGCAGCAGGAGTAGCCTCAGCAGCGAAAACAACACCAGCGAAAGCAACGGCAACGAGAGCGGCAACGATGGAGGACATAACTTTTTTCATTTGAATCTCCTGAAATGTGTAATTTAGCAGCTGGCTTCTAATTAGCACTGTTCATGCCAACGGGGAAAAAATCCTTTATCATCGAAACTACGGACAGTTCGCCGGCAAGGCGATATGCCGGCCGCGGAAATGTTACCTCTTTTGCTCCAAGGTCTACCTCAAATGAGGCAGGACTACCCTCCTTACTCATGAGGAGGCAGATTGAAAAACGGATCAGCGCTGATCTCCCACCTGGTCGTCTCTTCCTCCCTCACCCCATCCCTCACCCCATCAAGGGAGAGGCGAGCAGCAGGTAGGAGGTTAACTTAACCCGTTTAGTGATAATCTTCCGCACACTGCGCAAGCACCCCCTCTCCCTTGATGGGAGAGGGTTGGGGAGAGGGTGAAAAGCNNGGAGCGAGCAGCAGGTAGGAGCTTTACTTAACCTGATAAGGGCTGGGGGGAAGGGGGTGCTTCGACAGGGTGGGGATGGGGGACGGGGATGACGGCCCGAGTACTAGTTGGTGATCCGGTTTTGACTCACGGTCTATGCCGCTGCTCGAGCATGACCAGGTGGTAGCGGGCATGCTGCGCCAGAAAGTAAAGCCACTGGTACATGTCGAGCCGCCCCAGGCCGTGCACCGACATCCAGATCGTGCAAAGGCGCCCCTCCCCGTGCGGCAGACCGGCCAGCAGTTCCAGACACTCGTCGCGCTGGCTCTTAAGCTCGGTCCGGATCTCCGCGGGCTGTAATCTCCCGGTCGGCACCATATGGGAGGGTGGCGACCAGTCGAAGGCTCCCGGTGTGGCTAGGGGGGAGAGCAGCGCCAGATCGCTCTCCCCTTCGGGAGGCTTTGCACCCTCTGCCCGTCTGCGCGCCTTGCCGCATCCCTTTCTGATAGTGAGCAGCAGAAAATGGTTGGCCAGGCAGACATGCTCCAGGTGCTCGGCACCGGTCCAGGCATCGGGGTACTCCGGGCGGCGCTCCAGTTCCTCACGGGGCAGCTCAAAGCAGGCGTCAAGCAGGGAAAAGACCTGCAGCAAAGCGGCAGCAACCCTTTCACTCGTCACAGATTGCAACAACGGCCACCTCCGTCCCCCTGAAGCAGTTCCCATCGAATCCGCCCCTAAATTCCTCGATTCACTTGTCAAAACCGAAAATGGCCATACACTAACAAATGGCTATCGGTCAACCGCATCAGTACCTGTTGCCCTGACTGCCATTTCGGTCTGGCACCTGTCGACTTTAAAATATATCTAACTATGCAACAGCCAAACATCTCATGTCAATGGCGAGCTTCTTTCCCATTCATAGCTCTTCCGTTGCCTGGTTGCCTTCTTGCTCGATACCGGCTGTGTCAGGGAAGCCTCCGGCAATTGCCGTCGATTGCCGTCAAACCTGTAATATCGTCGCATCTCATGCAGTACTCTTACTCTTAATAGCTTAACGGTTCATCATCTCCAGGAGGCCCAGCATGAATCAACAGGAAGGGTACGCGGACGAAATCGTCAAGGGGTTCATCATCTCTAGCATGGTCTGGGGCTTCGTCGCGGTGCTGCTCGGGGTGCTGATCTCGTTCCAGATCTCGTTCCCCGAGCTGAACATCCCCCCCTACCTCTCCTACGGCCGGCTGCGCCCGATCCACACCAACGCCGGGGTCTTCGGCTGGGGCATCGGCAGCTTCATGGCCTTTTTCATCTACATCACGCAGCGGCTGGCCAAGAACAGGCTCTGGAGTCCGGGGCTGGCCCGGGTCCAGCTCTGGCTCTTCAACACGGTGATCGCGCTTGCCGCGGTGACGCTGATACTGGGGATGAACCGCTCCAAGGAGTACGCGGAGCTGGAATGGCCGGTGGCGCTGCTCGTCGTGGTGCTCTGGGTCATCTTCGCGGTCAACATCATCATGACCATCGTGAAGCGCCGCGAGGAGCAGATGTACATCTCGCTTTGGTACATACTGGCGACCCTGGTCGGGGTAGCGATACTCTACCTGGTGAACAATGCCGCCATTCCGGTCTCGCTCACCAAGTCCTACTCGGCCTTTGCCGGGGCCAACGACGCCAACGTGCAGTGGTGGTACGGGCACAATGCGGTCGCCATGGTGCTCACCACCCCGCCGCTCGCCATCTTCTACTACTTCCTTCCGAAGTCGACCGGGGTGCCGATCTACAGCCACCGCATGGGGGTGATCGCCTTTTGGAGCCTGATCTTCATGTATCTTTGGACCGGGGCGCACCATCTGCTCTGGGCACCGGTCCCCGACTGGGTGCAGACGCTCGCCATGGGCTTCTCAATCATGCTGATCGCCCCCTCCTGGGCTGCGGTCTTCAACGGCTACTTCTCGATGAAGGGGGAGTGGCACCAGATGCAGCAGAACTACCTCGCCAAGTTCCTCATCTTCGGCATCACCTTTTACGGCATCCAGACCTTGCAGGGTCCCGCCCAGGCGGTCAGGACCTTTTCCGCCTTCATCCACTTCACCGACTGGGTGCCGGGCCACGTGCACATGGGGGCGCTCGGCTGGGTGTCGCTGGTGCTGTTCGCCGCCATCTATTACACCATACCCAGGCTCTATCACACCGAGATCTACAGCATACCGCTTGCCGACCTCCACTTCTGGCTCGCGGTGACCGGTCAGCTGATCTTCTCCATCAGCATGTGGATCGCCGGGGTGCAGCAGGCGACCATGCTGAACGCGACCAACCCGGACGGGAGCCTGCACTACAGCTTCATGGAGACGCTGATCGAGCTTTATCCCTACTGGTACATCCGCGCCGGGGGGGGCGTCATCTACTTTGCCAGCCTGCTCGTCTTCATCTACAACATCGCGAAGACCATAAGCGCCGGCAAGGCCCAAGCCGTGGCACAAAAAGCCTAGAAAGGAGAGCTCATGTTCGAGAAAAGGCCGATAATTTTACTTCTGCTTGCCACCGCGACCATCATGGTCGGCACAATGGTCACCATGGTAGCTCCCTTTCAGGTGGATCAACGATCCCGAAGCTCGCCATCGCCTCGGTGAAGCCGTACACGCCGCTGCAACTTGAAGGGCGCGACATCTACATCCGCGAGGGGTGCAACAACTGCCACACCCAGACGGTCCGGCCGCTGCTGGTCGACACCGAGCGCTACGGGGAGTACTCGAAGAGCGGCGAGTTCGCCTACGACCAGCCCTTCCTCTGGGGCTCCCGGCGCAACGGTCCCGACCTGGCCCGCATCGGCGGCAAATACCCGGACGCCTGGCACGTGAAGCACATGAAGGACCCGCAGTCCATGGTGCCGCGCTCCAACATGCCCGACTACGACTTCCTGCAGCAGCCGCTCGACACGAGCGTCACCGAGCGCAAGATGAAGGCGCTGAAATTCCCCTACAGCCAGGCGGACCTGGCGGCACTGTCGGGGAAGAGCGAGCTGGATGCCATGGTCGCCTACATGCAGAAGCTGGGCAACGACATCCCGTGGCGCAAGACCGGCCGCGCCGAGGTCCTGGGGGAGCTGAAGAACCCGTTCCAGGACAACATGGCCGTGCTCCCCGAAGCAAAGGAGCTCTACCTGCAACACTGCGCCCAGTGCCACGGCAGGAATCTCCAGGGGGATGTGGGACCGGGGCTTGAGGACCTGGACCAGCCCGACTCGAAGCTCTTCGGCACCATCTACAGCGGCAGCCCGGACACCGGGATGCCCGCCTACGGCGACTCGCTCGGCAAGGAGCGGATCTGGAAGCTCGTCACCTACCTGAAGTCCGTGCACAGGCGCTGACATGGATATCGCGAGCGCATATTATCTGGGCGTCACCATCCTCTTGTTCCTGATCTTTGCCGCCATCGTGGCGCGGACCTACAGCAGGAAGCGCAGGGTCAGCGGCGAGCAGGCGAAGTACCGGATGATGGACGACGAAGTAGACGACAAGACAACCGCAAAGGAGGACAAACATGTCCGACGACAATAAGGAATACGACGGCATCAGGTACAACCCCCAGGATAAGCCACCCAGGGTCTTCACCATCCTGCATTATGCGCTGGGAGTCTGGGGGGTATTGTTCATGAGCTACTATCTATTCAGCGGCTGGAGTTCGCACGCCGAATATGCCGAGATAAAAAAGGCCAAGGAGACGCGGCTTGCCGCGGCAAAGCTCAAAGAGGGGGAGTCCAAGGCGATGCCCACCCATGAGGAGGACAGGACCACGCGTCTCATCGACGAGGGAAAAAAGGAATACGCCGCCCGCTGCGCCGCCTGCCACGGCCCGGAAGGCAAGGGTGGCATCGGGCCCGACCTGACCGGCAAGAGCTACAAGTACGGCAGGACGGCCCCGGAGGTGACCCGCAGCGTGGTCGAGGGGCGCCCCGGCGGCATGCCCGGTTTCGGCAACGACCTGTCACAGGAAAAGCTTGAGGGGGTCGTGCAGTACGTCCTGTCGCTTTGATCCGGCAATCGTATAAACGCGGCAGGATCGCGCCGGGGCGCAAGCTGGTCCAGTGGCTCTCCACCCTGCTGCTCCTGGGGATCCCCTTTGTCGAGGTGGGGGGAGAGTCGCTGCTGCGGCTGGACGCGCAGACACGCACGCTCCTCTTTTTCGGCGCCTCGATCCGGATCGAGGAATTCTACCTCTTTCTGATCGCGCTCCTGATCTTCGTGTTCGGCTTTTTTTTCATCACCATGCTCTTTGGCAGGGTCTGGTGCGGCTGGCTCTGCCCGCAGACGACCCTGTGCGATCTGGCGGACTGGATCGACTCGAAGGTGGGGGCGCTGATACCCGTGCGGAGCCTGGCAGCGGCGCTCAACCAGCTCTTTTATCTGATCATCGCCTGCGTCGTCGCCTGCAACCTGGTCTGGTACTTCATGGCGCCGGGGCAATTTTTCGCCCGGCTCCTTTCAGGGGATATCGGCATGGTGGCGGGCATAACCCTGGCCGTCACCCTTGTGCTGGTATATCTCGACCTGGCGCTGGTGCGGCGCACCTTCTGCAGGACGGTCTGCCCCTACGGCCGGATCCAGCTTCTGACCATGGAGCGCGGCACCCTCACGCTGGAGTTCGACCCCGAGCTCAAGGATGCCTGCCTCCGCTGCGGCGCCTGCGTGAGGGGCTGCCCGATGGGGATCGACATCAGGAACGGTCTGCAGATCGAGTGCATCAACTGCGGCCGCTGCGTCGACGCCTGCCGCGACGTCATGGAAAAGAGCGGCGGCAGTGGACTGGTCCACTACAGCCTCGGCAGCGTCCCCGAAGCGGGAGCGCGCCCGGCGAACCGCAAGGCGCGGCTCATGGGAGCGGTCATCGCGATCCTCATGGTCATCCTGGCGCTGGCCGTCTCGACCCGGCAGGAGGCGACCCTCAAGGTGCAGCGCGCGGCGGGGGGCGAGGTGAAAAGGCTTGCCGACGGCTCGCTGGTGAACTTCTACACGCTCTACCTGGAAAACCGCGCCACCCGCCCCGGCAGCTTCTCGCTGGAGGCGGCGCCGCTGCCGGGTTACCGGGTAGAGCTGATCGGGCCGGTTCGGGATCTGCTGGTTCCGGCCAACGGGAACCGCAGGGTGGACCTGGCGCTGAAGGTCTCGCCTGCTCCGCCCGGGAGGAGGGGAGTGGAACTGAGGCTGATGAGAGACGGGGGCGTCGTCACCGTCACTGAATTGCCGCTGCTGGTTGAGTGACTACCCTCCCCCAGCCCCCACTGTCATTAAGTTAGCAGATTGCGCTGATTCTCCGTGACGGCATCTAATCTCCCTCCGGGAGAGGGGTTACTGAAGATCGACGCTAATCGGATTAAGTGGAGTGGCAGCTGTCGACATTTTGTCAATAGCAAAAGCTTAACTTAACCTGATTAGCGCTGATCTTCCGNNTAACTTAATGGCAGTGCCCCCAGCCCCTCCCATCGAAGGGAGGGGGGATTATGAGTCTCTCCCTTCGATAGGAGGGGCTTATACTCGGAAAGGGAGGGAGGGATGAGTCCCCTCTCCCCTGGTGGGAGAGGGTTAGGGAGAGGGGGATGAGCCGCAGAGATTTCAATTCAAACGACAAGGAACCAAACATGCACCCTACCGTAACAAATCACGCGACGCGCTGGAAGATGGCGCTGGCGCTCCTGATGGCCGCATTCCTGATCGGCATGGCGGCAACCATGGTCATCGCGGCGCGCCGGGTGACTCCCGTCACCGACGCCGACTACTACAACCGCGGCCTGCACTACGACCAGACAGCGACCGGCTCGAAAAACCCCGGCCTTGGCTGGACCATGGCCGCCTCGCTTGCCGGCGCCGAGCTGCAGGTGCGGGTGAAGGACCAGTCGGGCGCGCCTGTTGCCGGCGGAAAGCTCCGATTCGAGCCGAAGCGAGCCGGCGCGGGGGTGAGCGCCCCCCTGGTGCTGGCCGAATCGGCACCCGGCATTTTTCTCGCCCCCCGGCCGGTCTCGCCTCAGGGGGAGCTGCACGGCACGCTCCGCTTCACACGGGGTGAAGCGGCCGCAAGCCAGAAACTGGTGCTCTTCAATTGAGAGCCGGCGTCAACCCAGTCATCAGGCCGATGCACGCCACGGCGCCCCCCTCACCCCTGACCCTCTCCCTTACGGCGAGGGAGACGGAGAAGGATTCCTGCTTTCACTGCGGGGTCGAGATCCCCGCGGGAGTGCTGATCCAGGAAAGCGGCAGCGCAGGGACCTTGAGTTTTTGCTGCCGCGGCTGCCAGGGCGCCTACATGCTGATCTGCGAGGCGGGGCTCGCCGATTTCTACCGGCGCCGGAACTGGTCCGAGCCGGGAGTCCCAGCCGACGCCTTCCAGGGGAGCTACCATGACGGCTACCTCTCCCGTTTCATCTACCCCTGTAACGAGACGAGCGCCATCGACATCATCATCGACGGCATACACTGCGCATCCTGCGTCTGGCTCAACGAAAAGATCCTCGGCCGGCTCGACGGGGTGCAGGATGTGCGGGTGAACTATGCCACCGGTCGCGCCCGGGTCGTCTTCGACCCCCACGCGGTCAGCCCGGCCGTCATCTTCTCCCGGATCGCCGAGATCGGCTACGGCCCGCGCCCCTACACGAGGTCCGCCGCCCGGGAGGGGGCACGGCTGGAACAGAGGGATCTCCTTTACCGCTTCGGCACCGCGATATTTCTCACCATGCAGCTCATGGCCTACTCCTTTGCCCTTTACGCCGGCTACTTCCAGGGGATCGACTCCCGGATCAAGGGGTACCTGCAGATCTTCTCCCTGCTGGTCACCACACCGGTCGTTTTCTACTCAGGCTGGCCCTTCCTTACCGGTGCCTGGCGAGGCATCGTCAACCGGACCCCCAACATGGAGCTCCTGATCGCCATCGGCGCCCTCTCCTCCTACAGCTACTCCGCCTATGCGACCCTGGCCGGGGGGGAGGTATATTTCGAGACCGCCGCCATGATCGTGACCCTGATCCTCGCCGGGAGGCTTCTGGAGAACTCGGCCAGGCGCAAGGCAGCGGGAGGTGTCGAGCGGCTCCTGGGACTTTGCGCCGGGCAGGCGCACCGCTTCCGGGGGGACGCGCTCGAGACGGTCGATCCGGCCGAGCTTCGGGCCGGCGAGCTGATACTGGTCGGCCCGGGAGAGCGCTTCCCGGTGGACGGCAGGATCATCGAGGGGAGCACGGACGTGGACGAGTCCCCGGCAACGGGGGAGGCTCTCCCCGTCTTCAAGAATACCGGAGACAGGGTGATCGCCGGGAGCAGCAACCTGACCGGCGCGGTACGGGTTTTCTGCATCAGGGAGGCCGCCGAAAGCTTCATCGCCCGGGTGGCGCGTCTGGTGGAGGAGGCGCAGAGCCGCCGCGCACCGATCCAGGGATTGGCGGACCGGGTCAGCGCCTATTTCGTCCCCGCTGTCCTCTTCCTCGCCATGGTCACCTTCTGCTGGCAGAACCTGGCTGGCGCCCCCTTCGGCGACTCTCTGATGAGCGCTCTCGCCGTGGTGGTGATCGCCTGCCCCTGTGCACTGGGTCTCGCGACCCCGACGGCCATCCTTGCCGGAACCGGGGCCGCAGCGTTGGGCGGCGTCATCTTCAAGGGGGGTGACATCCTGGAGCGGCTGAGCCGGGTGAACCTCGCCGTCTTCGACAAGACCGGAACCCTGACCTGCGGCAGTCCGGAACTGATCGACATCCGCCCCGCCCCGGGTACCGATCCCCGCGAGCTCCTCTCGATGGCGGCCTCGGTGGAGAGCGGCTCGCGGCATCCCATCGGCACGGCGATCCGGGAGCACGCAGCGGCAAACGGCATCCCCTGCACGACAGGAAGCGAGCTCAAGGTTGTGGCCGGAGGAGGAGTAACCGGAAAGGTAGCAGGTGAGCTGGTGGCCGTCGGGAGCGGGCGTTTCCTGGCCGGGCTCGGCGTCTCCGCCCTTTCCGGCGACATCGAGGCAGCGTCGGGCGCCATGGTGGTCTGCGTGGCACGCGCCGGGCGCTACTGCGGCGCCATCATAATGAAGGACCGGGTGCGCGAAGACGCGCCGGAGCTAATCTCCTATTTCACCCGGGCCGGCATCGGGACCCTGCTTCTGAGCGGCGACCGCCAGGAATCGACCGGGGAGGCGGCGGCCGGCCTCGGCATCGGCGCGGGGATCGGGGAGCTGTTGCCTGAGGAGAAGGCATCCCGCATCGACGCCCTGCGTCTGGAAGGGGCCACCGTGCTGATGGTGGGAGACGGCATCAACGACGCCCCCGCCCTCTCGGCGGCAGATGTCGGCTGCGCCGTTGCAGGCGGGACAGACATCGCCATCGAGACCTCCGACCTCGTCCTGGTGAAGCCGAATCTGGAGCGGCTCGCCTTCGCGCACCTGATGGCACGGCGCACCATGTCGGTGGTCCGGCAGAACCTGGCCTGGGCCTTTCTCTACAACGTTATCGGCATCCCGCTCGCCATGACCGGCAGGCTCACCCCGATTTACGCGGCCGCCGCCATGGCGCTCAGTTCGCTCTGCGTGGTAGGGAACTCGCTGAGGCTTCTGGGGGGAAGACGTGGATGACTCGCTGATCGCACTGATCGTGCTGTCGCTCTTTTTGGGGTGCGGCTGCTGGCTCGTCTTTTTGTGGGCGGTGCAGAAAGGGGAGTTCAGCGACATCGAGCGCCCCAAGCACAGGATGCTCGACGATGATGAAGAACCGGGCCAAAGGGACAAAAGCATTCCTGATTAGTAATAATCTTCCGCATAGTGCACGCACCCCCTCCCCCTTGATGGGGGAGGGCTGGGGAGCACAGCCGTTAAGTTAATCCGTAAACCCACGTGAGCGTGTCCCCCCTCCCCTTGCGGGCACTGCCATTAAGTNNCTTAACTTAATGGCAGTGCCCCTTGCGGGAGGGGGTTAGGGGGTGGGGGAAGGTGCCACATTATCTGAAGTTGGCAACTTCACCCACCCCCCTGCCCCCTCCCGTCAAGGGCGTCAAGGGAGGGGGAGACAGCAGCAAAACGTTAACTTAACGGCAGCGGGGCTGGGGAGAGGGTGGAAAGCTCGCATAAGCCTCGCCTTCCCCCCGCCCCTCCCATCGAGGCATCGAGGGAGGGGAGAAGACCAATCGAGAGATTGGCACTAACTCCTCCCCCCAGCGGGGGGAGGCCGGGAGGGGGGAAGACTGCGGCTTCTGCGAAGAACAGAACTGGTTCCCCTCCTAGCCTCCCCCTCCGGGGGAGGGGACTATTTGGCGGCCAGAATTGAATTGATTTTATAGCGTCACGAGGTTTTTGAAATGATCGAGATCTGGTTTGCCTTCCTGGCGGGTGTTGCCGGGAGTTTCCACTGCATCGGCATGTGCGGGGGGGTCGTCGCGGCACTTTCCATGACCGGCAGCAACGGCGCCATCCGGTACCGGCTTGAGTCCCAGCTCTGCTACAACCTGGGGCGGATCGCCACCTATACGCTGCTCGGCGCGCTGGCCGGGCTGGCCGGCTCCTCGCTCGATCTGCTGGCCATAAAATCGGTCTCCACCTGGTTCCTGGTCGGAGCGAACCTCTTTGTCATAGCCGTCGGCCTCTCCTCCGCGCTCGGCAGCAGCGCCTTTAACCTCTCTTCCCTGGAAACAGCCAATGCCGGCTTCCTCGCACGCCCCCTCCGGCGCGCCGTTTCCAGCCACTCCCCGGTAGCAGCCTTGTACCTGGGGCTCGTTCTGGGATTCCTCCCCTGCGGGCTGGTCTACGCCCCCCTGATCGCGGCGGCGGGAAGCGGCAGCCTCGTGTTGGGCGCGGCCACCATGGCGGCTCTGGGGCTGGGTACCATCCCGCTCCTGCTCGTTTTCGGGACCGCATCATGCGCGTTATCCGTCGAGCTTCGCGCCTCGATGTTGCGGGTTGCCGGGGTTGCGGTGGCCCTCATGGGTGCGGCGGGACTCTGGCGCGCCCTCGCCAGGTCGGCCGGCATCTAGACGGCATTCCGGCCGCCCATGCCGTATCTGATTAAGCTTTTCCGCCGCGTGCGATAAGTGCGATAATGAAGCGGATGCATCAGGTTTCAGCGGTGCATGAACCGGGCGAATGATGGTTCGCCCCCACCTGAGGGGATACCGGCATGACCACGAAGGGATCCGCGCCGCTCGTCATAAACAGACTGCAGCCAAAGATAAGAAAGGGACTCACCGTGGTGATTACCGGCAACGGCAAGGGAAAAACGACCTCCGCGCTCGGCATGGCGCTACGGGCCAGCGGCCACGGCATGAGGGTTTGCATCATTCAGTTCATGAAGGGGGATCTTTACGCAGGGGAGTGGGACGGCATCAAGCAGCTGGGCGGCACGGTGGAGCTGCATGCCACCGGCAAGGGGTTCTGCGGCATTCTGGGCAATCCCTATCCGTGGGCCGAGCATCGCGCCAACGCACAGGACGCCATCGACCTGGCCCTGGCGAAAATGGGCTCCGGCGTATTCGACATGCTGATCCTGGACGAGATCAACAACGCCCTGAAGCTGAAACTGGTCGATCTGGAACAGGTGCTGGGAATCCTGGCACAAAAGCCGGCGCTGATGCACCTGGTACTGACCGGCCGGGACGCCCATCCGGAGGTGATAGAGATTGCCGACACGGTGAGCGAAATCGTCGAGGTGAAGCACGCCTACCGCAAGGAGATCGAGCCGCAGCCCGGCATCGACTACTGATATTCGCCGCCCCCCTTTGTCAAAGGGGGGAGTTTGGCCAGGTTATCTCGTTCCCAAGCTCCAGCTTTCATCTCGTTCCCAAGCTCCAGCTTGGGAACGCAAATTGTACAGGAAGCTCCGCTTCAACACCTCAAAGCTGGAGCTTTGACAGCGATTGCATTCCCAAGCTGGAGCTTGGGAATGAGAAAAGCTGGAGCTTGGGAACGAGAAATTTCTCCGTGTCTCCGTGTCTCCGTGGCCAGCTATTTCCTGATCAATCGTACGCCACCGCCGAGACCCGGTTCCTGCCGGTTTCCTTGGACCGGTACAGCGCCTGGTCCGCTTCGCGTATCACCCATTCCGCATTGCGCTCACGGGTCGCCTGAACCCCCACCACCCCGACGCTCAGCGTCACCTGCCCCTGCACTCCGTCGACCAGGTGCGGCAAATCCCGCGCCATCAGTTCCTGACGCAGCCGTTCGGCCAGCTGCACCGCCTGGTCCGGCGCAGTGTCGGGAAGGATTGCCGCGAACTCCTCCCCTCCGTAGCGGGCCGGCAGGTCCCCCGCCCGCCTGAAGGTGGCGCGCATCACGTCGCCGATCGCCTGCAGACACTTGTCCCCGGCGACATGACCGTACTGGTCGTTGTATTTCTTGAAGAAGTCGACGTCGCAAAGGACCAGCGACAGGTACTGGCGGGTGCGCAGGGCGCGCTTGAGCTCGGCATCGAGCACCTCGTTGAAATGCCGGCGGTTCGCCAGGCCGGTCAGTCCGTCCTCCCGGGCCAGGATCTCGAGCTCACGGTTCTTTTCCCCGAGCTCGACGGTCAGCTCCGCCAGAAGATCGCGGCTGCGCTTGAGCTCCAGGTGATTTCTCACTCGCGCCTTCACGATCGGCGGGCTGATCGGTTTGGTTATGTAGTCGATCGCGCCGCAGTCAAGCCCCCTGGTCTCGTCCTCGTCGCTCCCCATGGCGGTGATGAAGATGACCGGTATGTGCGCTGTCTGCGGATCGCCCTTGAGCAGCGCGCAGACCTGGTATCCGTCCATGTCCGGCATCATGATGTCCAGCAGGATCAGGTCCGGCATCTCCTGCTTCACGATGCGCACCCCGTCCGCTCCGCTCTTGGCGAAAAAGATGTCGTGGTCCGCCTGCAGGATCTTGTGCAGGATCTCGATGTTGGCCAGGGTATCGTCGACGATCAGGATCCTTTGTCGTCTCCTCTGCACGGCGTCTTTCCGGGTCATGGGGATATCTCCAGTTGCTGCATGATCCCCCCTAGGAGCCGGGAGGCATCGCTGAAATCGAGCCCCTGCAAGGCCGCTTCGAGCCTTTGGGCCGCCTCTGCCGGAAGCAGGGGCCTTATCTCCTCCCAGACCCCCAGGGCCTGCAGGTTGTGCGCCTCGAGCAGAGAGTAGAGTTGCCGGGCCAGTGCCGCCAGCTGTTCCGGCTCGGCAGCTGCCGCCTCCGGCCGGCGGGGTGCTTGGCCGGTTTCGGCAGCGCGCTCCTCCTGCTCTCCAAGCAGAAGGATCGAGGAAAGCACCTCGTTGAGCTTATCCTGGAACACCACCAGGGCCGGGCGCAGCGACTCCGCATCCTCCCCCTGCATCGCCACCTCCAGCCAGAGAGCTGCGTTGCCGAGCTCGGTGGCGCCCAGGTTTCCGCCCACCCCCTTCACGGTATGGACGATACGACGTGCCTGCTGAAAATCGCCTTGCGACAGGACCTCCTGCAGTCGGTCCAGTACCGCCAGGTTCTCCGTCCTGAAAGTCCTCAAAAGCCTGCGCAGCAGTTGTGCGCTCTCCACGGTCCTGATGGCACGCTTCAGGTCGATGCCGGGGAGCCGCCCGGGGAGCCGTTTTCCCTCTCCCCGCGCCGCCTCTGCAGGGAGAGGTTCGGGGGAGCCGGCATCCTGCGGCTCGACCCAGCGTCTGAGGGTCGCGAAAAGCTCGGCCACGTCGACCGGCTTGTTCACCTGATCGTCCATCCCCGCCGCCATGCAGAGCTCGCGGTCCTGGGACAGGGCGCTCGCCGTCATGGCGATGATCGGCAGCCGGTCGAATGCGGGGAAAAGGCGGATGCGGCGGGTCGCCTCCAGACCGTCCATAACCGGCATGTGCACGTCCATCAGGACGGCATGGTACTCGATTCCGGAGCAGGTCACCTGGCGCAGCGCCTCGGCGCCGTCTTCTGCCAGATCCACCTGCACTCCGCGCCGCTCCAGGATTTCCCTGGCCACCTCCTGGTTGATGGCGTTGTCCTCCACGAGGAGGATGCGCACGCCGGGAAAGCCCTGGCTCAGCGCGTAGGGCTCGGATAGCCGGGCGCTCTCCTGAGCCTGGGATGCCGCCTGCTCTTCGGACTGGCACTGGAAGGTGATCGCGAAGGAGAAGGTGCTCCCCGTCCCCTGCTCGCTCGCCACCCAGAGGTACCCCCCCATGAGCTCGACCAACTGCTTGGTGATGGCAAGCCCCAGGCCGGTGCCGCCGTACCTGCGGGTGGTCGAGCTGTCCGCCTGCGTGAAGGCGCTGAAGAGCGCTGCCTGCTGCTGCGGCGCCATCCCGATGCCGGTGTCCGCCACCGAGAAGCGGAGCGCCACCTCCCCCTCGCCGGCCGCCACCAGGGCCACCTCCACCTTTACCTCCCCTTTTTCGGTGAACTTCACCGCGTTGCTGGTGAGGTTCAGCAGCACCTGGCTGAGACGCAGCGGGTCCCCCACCAGAAAATCCGGGACCTCCGCGGGGCTCTTCACCCTGAGTTCGACCGGCCTGGCGAGCAGGGAGGCTGCGGCCACCGCGGAAATGTCGCCAAGGACCGCCGAGAGCCGGAAGGGAACCCTCTCCAGCTCCAGCTTCCCCGCCTCGATCTTGGAGAAATCGAGGATGTCGTTGATCAGCTTGAGGAGCATGCCTGAGGCGGTCTGGGCCTTGTCGAGATAGTTTCTCTGCCGCTCGTCCAGGCCGGTCTCCTGCAAAAGGTAGAGCATCCCGAGCGCCGCGTTCATCGGGGTGCGGATCTCGTGGCTCATATTGGCCAGGAACTGGCTCTTGGCGCGGGTGGCGGCCTCGGCGGCGGCCGTGGCCTGGCGCAGTTCCTCCTCGGCACCTTTTCGGGTGGTGATGTCGAAGAAGGTCACCACCCCCCCCACCACCTCGCCGTCACGCCGCTGCGGATAGGACCAGTATTCCACGGCGAAATAGGAGCCGTCGGCGCGCCAGAATACCTCGTCGTCGACGTGAATCCCCTCCTCGCCCCGCAGCACACGGCACAAGGGGCACGTCTCGCTTGGATAGCTGCTCCCGTCGGGACGGGAATGGTGGATCAGATGGTGCATGTTGCGCCCCAGCAGTTCGTCGGGCTCCCCGTACCCCAGAAGCCTGGCGCAGGCGGGGTTGGCAAAGGTGCAGGCGCCGGCGAGGTCGATGCCGTAGATCGCCTCGGCGGTCGATTCCAGCAGCAGACGGATCCGCTCGTCGCTCCGGCTGAGCGCCTCCTGGGCCTGCTTCCGCTCGGTGATGTCCTCCTTGACGGCGACGAAATGGGTGATCTCCCCGGAGTCCCCCTTGACTGGCGAGATCGAGGCGGATTCCCAGTAGAGCTCGCCGTTTTTGCGCTTGTTGCGCAGCTCGCCGCGCCACTCCTTCCCGGAGAGGATGGTGTTCCAGAGATCGCGGAACAATTCGGGAGGGTGCCGGTCGGACTTGACCAGGTTCGGGCTTCTGCCGATCGCCTCCTCGGCGAGGTACCCCGTCACCTTGGTGAAGTTGGGGTTCACGTATTCGATGATCCCCTCCCGGTCCGTGATCATCACGGTGACCGGCATCTGCTCGATGGCGAGCGACAGCTTCTGCAGCGACTCTTCGGCCTGCTTTCTCTCCGTTATGTCCCTCAGGGTCTCGATGGCGGCGATCACCTGCCGTTCGGCGTTTCTGATCGGCGCCGCATCGAAACAGAGGAAACGCTCCTTCCCGTTCAAGCCCGGGAACCACCCTTCGGCGCAGACCCCTTCCGGCGCCAGCAGCGACCGGCTCCAGGCCGCGTAAAAGGCGGAGAGCTCTCCCAGCCTGTCGTCGATGACCAGGTCGGCGAGCACCGGACGCTGCAAGGGGTAGAACGCCTTCCAGGCCTGATCGGTCCCCAGCACCTGCGAGGCCCGCATCCCGGTGAGCTCTTCGCAGGCCCTGTTCCAGATGATCACCCGGTGCTGATAGTCCAGGACATAGGTGGCGACCGACGAATTCTGCAGCAGGTTCTCGCAGAATGCCTCCTGCGCCAGCGCCGCCGCCTTTTGCCGGTGCGCCTCGTGCATCATGCTGTTGAAGGCGAGCGCCAGGGTCCCGATCTCGTCGCGGGTCTGGATCAGGATCGGCTCCGGCTCCTGCTCCTTGCCGGTGATCCCCTCGACGTGACGGATGAAGGTGACCAGCGGCGCAGTCAGGTGGCGCATGAAGAGCCAGCTCACCAGGACGGTGCAAAAAAGCGCGACCACCAGGGCGCTCAAAAGGTACGACTTGGCCCGGTTGAGCGGCGCGAACGCCTCGGACTGCGGGAAGTCGGCCGCCAGGATCCAGCCGGTCGACTTCAGCTCTTTGAACGAGCTGAGCATCTTGGCGCCCCGGGAGGTGACGGTCTCGCCGGTCCCCTGGTAGCCGCCGATGGCCGCGTCGAAAAGCCTGTTCACGCTGGGGTAGACGTCCTGTTTCAGGATCCGGCTTCGGTCCGGATGGACGATGATGGTCCGTTCCTTGTTGAAGAGGTAGAGATATCCCTGATCCGCGACCTTCGCGTCAGCCACCTTCCCCAGGTAGTTGTCCTTCAGGAGGTCGTTTGCCCCCCCCAGCATGCCGATCAACTTCCCTGTGGCATCGAAGATCGGGGCGATGAACATGACGGTGGGGTGCCGGTGCTGCTGCGTCGAGAAAAACGGTTCCGAGATCACCGGCTTTTCGGTCCGGGCCGCCTTTCGGTAGTAATCGCGGAAGGAATAATCGGCGCCGATCAGCTGCCGCTCCATCGGATTGACGGCGAGGAGCTTCCCGTTTGCGGAAAAAAGGAAGATCCCGCTGTCGAATACCGCGAGCGTATCCGGCCGGCTCTCCAGGAAGCGCTGCGCCAGTTGCGGGCTCCGCATGAGCTCCGGCGTGACCGTGCCGGCAAGGGCGACCAGTTGCAGCTGGGTGGTGCGGATCTTGCCGTCGATCTCCTCGGCCATGTTGGAGATCATGGCGAACTGCTGCCCCGAAACGGTCGCCCTGAACTGCTCCTCCAGATACCACGAGGCGCAGAGCGTCATCAGGGAGAGCACCAGTGCCACCAGCAGGGATACCACCAGGCTCATCTTGTGGGTCAGGCTCAATCTTTTCATGCTCAGACCTTGGGGGTGTCGCTTGCCGTGCGGGAAACCGGAGCGCGGAATTCTGCCGTCCCTTGAAGGGGCGGATTCGAACCGGAAGCAAACTGCCGGTGTGATACTTTTCGGCGGGGAGGGGAGAAGCTTTAATGATAGCACCTAGGCCCCCTCCCCTACAAGGAGAGGGTCGGGGTGGGGACGGGGTTCGGGAGCTGAAAGGGGAGCCGGGTCGTTGTCTAGGGGGTTCGGGAGAAGCGGATGGACTGCTGTATCTTTTCCGCGAGGGTCGCCGCGTCAAACGGCTTCTGGAGGAAGAGCACCCCCGGCTCCAGCACGCCGTGGGGCGCTATCAGGTCTGAGCTGTACCCGGACATGTAGACGATCCCGATGCCGGGACAGATCGCCCTGGCCGCCACCGAGAGGTCCACACCGCTCATCCCGGGCATGATCACGTCGGTGAGCAGGCAGTCGATCCCCCCCTCGCTCCTGCGGCATTTCTCCAGCGCCTCCTGCGGCGAAGCCGCCACCAGCACCGAATAACCGATCTTTTCCAGCATCAGCTGCGCCATGAGCCGCACGGTCGGTTCATCCTCGACCAGCAGCACACCCCCTGCTCCGGCGTCCATCGCCGGCTCCTGCGCCTGGCCCGCAGCCTGCTCCGGATTCATGCGCGGGAAAAAGAGGCTGAAGGAGGCACCCTCCCCCGGTTCGCTGCTGACCTTTATGAAGCCGCCGTTCTGGCTCATGATGCCGTACACGGTGGCAAGCCCGAGTCCCGTCCCCTTGCCGACCCCCTTGGTGGTGAAGAACGGCTCGAAGACCCGCCCCTGCAGCTCGCCGTCCATCCCGACCCCGGTGTCTGTCACCGTCATCCGGACGTACTCCCCCGGCCTGGTCTCGGGCGTGCCGATCCGGCAGATCTCGTCCAGCGCCACGTTCGTCGTCTCGATGCTCAAGGTGCCGCCGTGGGGCATGGCGTCGCGCGCATTGACCACGAGATTCATGACGACCTGGTTGAGCTGGGCGGGGTCGATCAGCACCGGCCAGATATGGTCGGAGGTGGTCAGGATCAGCTCCACGTCCTCGCCGATCAGGCGCCACAGCGTCTTTTCACTGCGCCCGATCAGCAGGTTCAGGTCGACCCGGCGGGGAGCGATGATCTCGTGGCGCGAGAAGGCCAGCAGCTGGTGGGTCACGTCGCGGGAATGCTCGGCGGCCTTGATGATCTCGTCCAGATACTCGCGGAACTTCGACGAGTCGACCTCGACCAGCTTGGAGAGCTCGGCGTAGCCCAGAATCACCGACAGGTTGTTGTTGAATTCGTGCGCCACGCCGCCCGCCAGCCTGCCGACCGCCTCCATCTTCTGGGACTGGAGCAGCTGTGCCTCCAGGTAGCGCTGGTCGGTGATGTCACGGTTAAGGCCCACCATCCGCAGCGGGCGGGAGGCCTGGTCGCGTACCACGACGGCGTCTCCCTTGAGCGTCTTCACCCTGCCGCCCGGATGGATCACCCGGAACTCGGTGTTGAACTCCTTTTCGCCCACAAGCGCCTCCCGGCACGCCGCGAAGGTCCGGTCTCGGTCCTCGGGGTGCAGGGCGCCGCTCCAGGTCGCGTGCCTGCCGTCGAAATCAGTCGGGGCGATGCCGTACAGCTCGCACATCCGGTCGTTCCATACCACCGATCCCGCCGCTATGTCCCACTCCCAGACGCCAAGTCCCGCCGATTTGACGGCGAGCTGAAGCCTGCGCGTTGCCTCACGCACCAGTTCCTCGTTACCCCTGCGCTGCGTGATATCGTGGATGAAGCCTCGCCACAGGATGCTGCCGTCCGCCTCCCGGCTCGGTATCGAATGGCACTCGACCCAGATATCGCCCTTGCCGGGGAGCCTGACCCGGAACTCGTCGCGCAACGGGGTCATGCCGCGGGCGGATTCCTCAATGCAGCGGTTTACCCGCTCGCGGTCTTCGGGATGGATCAGGTTGAGCGCGGCCGTGGCGTCCTGCGAGACCTGCGCGGGCTGCAGGCCGCAGATGCTCTCCAGTGCGGCACTGGCATACGGGAAACAGAAAGAGCCGTCCGCCCTGCGCCTGAATGAGTGGATCACCCCCGGCACCACGGAGGTGATGGCGGCCAGCTGTTCCTGCAGCGCCAGGCGCTCGCGCATCGACTCCACGGCGGCTCTGATGCCGGAGATGTCCTGGCAGTAGGCGATGGCGTGGTCGCGGTCCAGGAGGGCGGCATGCAGCGACACCCAGACCGTTTCTCCGTCACCCCTTTGCATGCAGGTCTCCACATTGACGCGCCCCGTGTCGAAGAGCCTGGCGAAGTCGCTCAGCACGGTGACGTGATCCTCGATCCGGTGCACCTCCAGGATATGCATACGGGCCAGGGTTTCGGCGGGATAGCCTAACAGATCGACGGCTGCGGCATTGAAGTCGACGTAGTGCCCCTCACGATCCACCACCAAGACGGCCATGGGCGAATTTTCCACGTAGGAGCGAAATTTTGCCTCGCTTTGGAGCAGGGCGGCACCGGCCTTTTCCCGTTCGGCGGCCGACATTGCCCGGGCCTCCGCCTCGCCGGTCCGCTTCTCGGCACGGCGCATGAATTCCGAGAGCCAGGAAACCATCAGGCAGCTCAGGAAGAAGATCACCATCCCGAGCCAGTCGCCGGCATGGCGGGCGGAAATGTCTCCTGCCGGATCGATGAGGAAATAAGCGGCAAAGCACGCGGAGAGGACCGTTACCATGTAGCCTGCGTAGAGCCCGCCGAAGAGGGCGGCAAACATGACGGCGGGAAAGAAGGTGACGTAGGGCATGGATGTGCCGAGCAGCGCGAGTAACGCGAGCCTGAGAGCGACGGCTGCGGCGAAGACGGTTATGGCCACGGCTACGGGCAGCCAGGGAGGATTTTTCAGGGACGGGAACATGGGGACCTGCCTAGAAAATTTCATTCAATTGCAATAGAAACTGTGACCATTGCCAAAGTGATGACAAACGCGCTCGCTGCTATCCGGCGACGTGCCGCAGCCCTCCGCTGTAGGTGAGAGGACGGTCCTCCCTGTGACTGCGCCGCTGTGATCTATTCAGGCGACAGTGCTGGTTGGCGCCCGGTATCTCTCGGCCGGAGAGAGCAGCCGGTGCAGTACCGGGAGTTGTTGCCGCAGCAAAGGGAGCAGAGGGGCCGGTCGCAGCGGGAAAACGCGCTGCGGCTTCGGGACCGGCAGGAACCCGTTGCAGGTAGCGGTGGATATGGGGGAAGGCCCGGGTGAAGCTGGCAAAGGAAAACATCAAGCCTCCTTCAGATGAACAGGATGGTCGGCGGGCAAAGCATCAGCTTACCTGATCAGCGTCAATCTTCCGCTGGTTAATCCCCCCTCCCCTGTCACCCTCTCCCCAACCCTCTCCCGTCCAGGGAGAGGGGGAGCTTGCGCAGTGTGCGGAAGATTAGCACTAATCAGGTCAGCTTAGGCTCGTCTACCTGTTCCCTTCATTAGGCGTGCCACGAGTACAAACGGCTAACCTGCTGGAATACGGAAAGGTAGGATAACCGACTCATGAGTTGCCGATGATACATGTTCAAAGATTGCACAGTGGAAGCACCAATTCTTGCACAGTAAAGTTTGCAGGGGGGGAGCAGAGGATAACGGGAAGATCGGAACAGGTCGGATCAAAGCGTAGGGGCGAAGCGTGATGCGCCGCGACAATCCCCCTTGGGCAAGGGGGATTGTCTCAGGTCCGGGGTCGGCTGAGGCTGAAGGCTTAGACCTTGGAGCTCAAGGCGTACTTGATATTGGCCGGCACGAAGAGCCACATGACCACGTCGATTACCCGGGCGGCCAGCAGAATCGGCACGAAGACCAGGGCGATCACCTTTTCAGCGATCCCGTCGAAGGATCCGTCGAGATTGATGGTATCGGTGAAGATCGAAATCGCGATGCAGACAGCTAGTCCAGCGACCATGAAGAGACAGGTACCGATTGCGAGCATGAGCAATGAAAAAAGACTGGTTCCTAACATGTGTTCCCTCCTGTTTTTGGATTAAGACGATGCGGCCGACCATCACTTCGTCACACAAATACACCAATTATTTCATAATAACAAGCCAATTAATGTTTGGCAACCAGCCGCTGAAGGTGCCCCCATCGGCTGTGACCGTCGCTACTCTCCCGAAAAGAACGCTCAAAGAGAACTAAGTAGTGCTGATCTGCAGCCACAAAAAACTCCCCCCTTTGAAAAAGGGGGGTCGGGGGGGATTTAGCCCAAGATGCCACAGCGTGCGGGTGGCCCCGACAGGCAAATCCACCTACATCCCCCTGTTTCAAAGGGGGACTTTCCGCGGCATCGATGCAGGCTGCAGATTAGCACTAGTCAGTATGAGAAATTAGCCGAAGCGCCGTCCGTAGGAAGAGATGCGTTGAACTAGAAGAGCGGCAGTGCCGTAAATGCCCTAGCCGCCACTGCATGGCGGGGAGTGCCATCCCGGAACAGCATGATCACCTGCGTCGTCTTGCCTCGACCCGCCGGGCTGCTATACTGGGACGTTAACTTATTCCAATGCTTATCCGGGGTGCCATGTCACACCACTCCTCCAACGGCGGCTACCAGTCCCTGATGCACCGGCTGAACAAGTTCCCCCACGGGGCTCCGGCCTCGGATCTGCTATTGAAGATCTTCTCGATTCTCTGCAGCGAACCGGAGGCACACCTCCTCTCCCAGTTGCCTCTTCGACCCTTTTCCGCCGCCAAAGCCGCGCGCATCTGGAAGGTGCCGGAACACGCGGCACGAAACACGCTGGAAGCGTTGGCCTCCCGTGCCATGCTCCTCGATATCGAGCGTGAGGGGAAGACCGTATACTTTCTGCCACCGCCGATGGCGGGCTTCTTCGAGTTCTCCCTGATGAGGGTGCGCACCGATATCGACCAGAAGGAGCTTGCCAGCCTGTTTTTCCGGTATATCAACCTGGAGGACTCCTTCATCCGGGACCTTTTTGCCGGCGGTGCCACCCAGACCGGCAGGGTCCTGGTAAACGAGCCGGCGCTTTCCGCCGAAGCGAGCGCGCAGGTGCTCGATTACGAGCGCGCCAGCGAGGTGATCCGGACAGCGAGCGATATCGCCGTAGGCCTTTGCTACTGCCGCCACAAGATGGCCCACTTAGACTGCGCCTGCGATGCGCCGCCTGACAACTGCATGACGCTCAACGCCGCCGCCCAGTCGCTGATCCGGCACGGCAGCGCGCGCGGCATCGACCGAGCCGAAGGGCTGGACATCCTGCAGCAGGCCCGCTCCCTGAACCTCGTGCAGTGCGCCGACAACGTCCGGGAGGAAGTCAACTTCATCTGTCACTGCTGCGGTTGCTGCTGCGAGGCCCTGATCGCCACGCGCCGGCTTGCCATACCGGACGCCCTCTACACCACCAACTTCATGGCCAAAGCGGGCGAGCCACCCTGCAACGGCTGCGGCAACTGCGTCAGGAGATGCCCGATAGCGGCGATTGCGCTGGTGCCAAACGGCGCCGACGGCCAGACAAGGAAAAAGGCAGAGGTCAATGAGGCCCTCTGCCTTGGCTGCGGTGTCTGCGTGGGAAGCTGCCCCCTTGCCGCGATAAAGCTCCATGCCAGGCCCAAGCGAGTCATCACACCGGTCAATTCGGCGCACCGGTTGGTGCTCATGGCGATCGAGCGGGGCAAGCTGCAAAACCTCATCTTCGACAACCAGGCCCATCTGAGCCATCGCGCCATGGCCGCCGTTCTCGGCGCCATCCTGAGGCTTCCCCCCGTCAAGCGGCTGATGGCGAGCAGCCAGCTCAAATCGCGCTACCTGGAGCGCATCCTGGCCGGCGTCGACATCGCCAGCTTTTCCAAGTTCGAATGATCAACCCCGGAAAGCCCTCCCCCCTGCTGGGAGAGGTTAGGGAGCACTGCCATTAAGTTAAGCTCACCCTCCCCCCACCCCCACTGNNCTTAATGGCAGTGCCCCCCACCCCTCCCATCACAGGAACAACAGACACCAGCCGCCTTTGGGTGAAGTCGCTGGGAGCCCTATCGGACAACCAGTTTCTCCGCAATGAGCTTCCCTCGCCGGACGATGAGTCTCCCCTTCAGGGCGGTGAACTCCTTGTTCAACGCATAGCTTGTGTCGTACCCTCCCTTGACCTTTACCGCTACATCCCGGTCCAGGACGATATTTCCCACGAGCTCGACCTTTCGTGCCTGTATGGTCTCCTTGCCGGCGCTGGGAATGTAATCGTAGGCCAACCGGATGGTGGAGAAATACCTGGCCATGCTGTCGACTATGCGAAGTGGCGCCACATGGGTGAAGGTACCGGTTGTCGACCTGTCATCGCCCATTACCAGAATGCAGCCGGCATTCCCGCTGCAGTTGCCGGTCCAGCCGGTGAAGACCGAATTGCCGTCGGGGGTGGCAAACAGGTTGACGGTCGTTCCGATCGGAAATGACGCAGTGCAGATCCCGGAGGTGCATGCCAAGCCGCTCGGGGTGCTGTTGACCGAGCCGCCGCCGCTGCCGCTGACGGTCGCGGAGAGGAGCGCGTTCACTTTTATCCCGGAGCCTGCCACCGGAACGCTGAGGACCGGGATCGTCGAGCCGGTTTTATGGATGGCAACGGCTGCGTTCCTGGCGCCGCCCGAAGTTGGAGAAAAGGTGACCTCGACCGTGCAGAAGTCGCCGGGGGAAACGGCCGCGCCGCACGGCTTGATCCCTCCCGCAGCGACCGCGAACATGGCGGCGTCGGCGCCGGTCATGGTTATCGAGCCAAGCTGCAAGGAGGCCGCCGTGTTGTTGGATATCACCAGCGTCTGGACGGCGGAAGTCGCGCCCGAGTTCTGGGTCCCGAAATCGAGAGTTGCCGGTGTCGAGGAGACCGCGCCGCTCGCCCCTCCCCGGACCGGCAGGAGATAATCGGTGCCGCCTTTCGTTCCCTTGATGACCTGGCCTTCCCAGAAACCGACGACATCGACCTGAGTTCCGAAGCTGGCCGAGGTCCAGTAATAGGAGCTGGTGGGGAATCCGGTCATCGGCAGCTTGGCCGTGTTGTCATACACTCCCAAGTCGATGAGGCTGGTCAGTTCCCTTACGTTCGGCAGCCGCCAGTCCCCGTACCCTAGATACTTCTCGCTATTGAGCTTCTTCAGGTAATCGAGCGCCCGCTGCCAGGTCACCTTGCCGTCGCCATCGGCATCGAAGGATGGGTCCCGGTGCGTGACGAGGTTCGCGTCCTTGGCCCAGACCAGCCCGGTGAGCAGGTCGGTGACCTCGTCGGCTTTGATGCTGAATCGCTGCGCCGGGGGAGCTTCCCCTTTCCTGAGCTCCCCGTCCTGGCCCGTACCTGAGCAGGAGATCTCCGCGCCGTCTTCCGTTATGCAGGAAACGACGCCGGTTGCCGCAAGCTTGATGGCCCCTCCGCCGCCGCCACGTACCGGCCAGACAGCCGGCGAGACGGAACCCGGATCAGAGCCGAGGGCGAAATTCCTTCCCGCCCCAAGGTCGACCAGCCAGATCCACCCCAGATTTACCGTTTCGTCCAGGGTGGCTCTTTTGGGACTTGAGCTCCAGTAAAAGGTCCGCACATTCTGGAATCCGCCGGCGCCAAGCCAAGCCTTGGAATCCTGCTGCGCCAGGTTTTGCAGGCTCTCCATCTCGTGCAGGTTCGGCAGGCGCCAATCGCCGTAGCCGAGGTATTTCTCAGCATTGAGCTTCCTGATGTAGGCGAGTGCCTGATCCCAGGAAACGACGCCGTCCCCCGGGGTCCAGTCGGTATCGAAGGAAGGATTGCGGGACGCCATCAGGTTGGCGTTTTCGGCCCAGACCAGCCCGGTGAGGAGGTCGGTGACCGTGCCGTTGCCGTTGGCCGCAAAGCGCGGGTTGGGCCAGGGGACCCCGGCCTGGTTGTCGCCGTCCTGCCCGGTCCCCCCGCAGGCGATCGCGGCTCCGCCGGCATCGCTGCAGGTGACCTGGCCGGTGCGCGGCGTCTTGGCGCTGCCGTTTTCGGATACGGTGGAGAAGCTCCAGGAATAATCCGCTCCCAGGGCATTTCCGGCCAGATCCTTCACGCTGCCGCTGACGGTGGCCTTGTAGGTGGTCGCCCGGGACAGAGTCGCCGTGGGGGTGAAGGTGATCGAATTCCCCTGCACGGTGACGGTCCCCTTCACTCCCTTGTCGAGGGTCACGGAGTTGCCGCTTACGGAGGCGGGATCGATCATCTCGCTGAACTCGACGACCAGGGAGCCGTTGCGGAATACATCGGTGCTATTGGAGACGGGAGTCGTTTTAGAGACCTGTGGCAAAGTGCTGTCGGGGTACTCGATGCGGAAGCTGTGGCTGGAGCCGGGCGTACCGCTCACCGCAAACAGGTAGCTGCCGCTGGAGGTGAAGGGGACCTGGAGCATGTCGGTACCGGTAAATTTGGTAAAGAGATTGACGGTACCCGTGCTGTCGTAAATCTGAACCCACTGCGCCGGACCGGTGAAATCAACCGAGAGGGTTCCCGGTGACGCTACCGTGAACTCGTACAAGTCCAGATCGCTGCTACCTTTGTCCTGCATGAACCCGAAGAAGGTCTCGTTGACATCCGCGTAAGTAGCAGTCGCGACCGTGTCGTTTAGCTCTTTCTCGAACCTGCTCCCCGCCATGAACTCCAGGTTCAGCGTGTAAGGGGAGGACGCGAGCGCTTCGAACTCGTCTAGGCCATATGGGTAATAGGGTACAACGGAGAGCCAATAGGTGCCGGCGACAAGCCCAATGCGGTGTACCGACTGTGCCGGAGCCCCTGTGATATCGCTTTGTAGATAGACAACCGTTCCCGTTGCATCGACGATGGAAACCCGCCAGTAGTAGGGTGCCTGGATGTTCTGACCGAAGGCGAGGCTCACCACACCGTCTGAAGGGGTCTCGAACCGGTACCAGTCATTGTCCGGCGTGGAGTAGCGGCGTTGGAGGACCCCGGTGTAAGGGGTATCCAGGGTGACTGCCGTTGCCGTCGCCTGACTATCGTTTGTTTCCTTCTCATAGCCGGTTCCGGGGGTGAAACCGACTGTGAGGGTGTAGGGAGTCGAGGAAAAAGAGGAGTGAAGGCTCACCATTACATAGTAGCTGCCGGCGGGAAGCCCGGCGTCGTAGACCAAATCCGCGCCATTGCCGGCTACCGGAAAATTCATGATCTGGGCAACCCCTACCGAGTCCAACAGCGTCACGTTCCAGTAGGCATAGCCGTCATTCAGGTTCTGGTGCTGAAAAGTCAGGGTTACCTTGCCGTCCTGTGGGAGCGTAACCTTGAAGTAGCTCGGCCGGTAATTCTCATCAAGGCTGTCCGTCACCGGGGTGCCAAGGGTAACAGGCGTGGCTGTTTCCAATGAATTGTTGGCCGCATGAGCCGGCATGGCTGCCAGAGCAACCATCCACACTAACAACAAAATCAAAAGCCTGCTCATACCGCCTCCTCACTTTCGATGATCCATCGCAAATTCAACGAGCAATTCAACACAGATTTTCCGCTATTAAACCGACTTTTAGGCAGTTGGGTGAGAAATGTCCGTCATCTTCGGCAGAGCGTTATAAAGGGCAGGAGCTAGTTTAGTAATGGAAGGAAATTCCGAGAGCTTTCTAAGGTGTAACCGCATTGAATCAAACCACGATAACGAGTTGTCAAGGCCCCCCGGGTGACGATAAAGCAACATCGAATAAGGCTAGATTTTGTCCACATAATATCAATCATAGCTGCAAGTCAATTTATATTATTTTAATATTAAGCAACTCTTGCACTGGCAAAAAAAGCGGTCTTCTCTATTGCACCACAAAGGAAGAAAATGGACGGGACTGGAGCTGGGGGGGGATGAACCGAGGGGGACGTAGGGGCGAATAAGCTTGGCAACGAGAAATTGTACGGGAAGCTCCGCTTCACTACGCTTCAAAGCTGGAGCTTTGCCGGCAATTACATTCCCAAGCTGGAGCTTGGGAACGAAAAACATCTCAGGTGGAGCTGACCGACTACCCCGTCAGCAAAATTTGCTTGCATGTACCGCCCACAAATAGCCATTATTTGAACGCAGTCCCCGGAGAAATCCTCTCCCGACCCTGAGTCGGTGACGATCCCGGGTTTTTTTATGCCCAAATTGTCGACCGTCAGTCCATGTCAGCCTAAGTTCAAGTTACTATGATATTTGCGGAAAGCGGCATCGGGTACCAATGCTGCCCAGCATGAGCTTGGCCTGTTCATTCTGAGATGATCATCGTTTGGCGGGAGCTTTCGGTTCTTCTCCAAAGACCAGGCGTATCGACCAGCCGTACTTCGGGTCGTTATGCAACTCCCCCTTGGCGTCGAACTTCGCCTTGTTCTCCTTCGTCGAAACCAGAGCGCGCAAAGGGACCGGCTTCCCCTTCAGGAGCCTGGCGGCAAGTGACGGGGTGATCGTCTTGCCCCACCTGGAAAGCCTGTCCTTCCAAAGGACAAAGCCGCAGCGGGCGCTGCAGGAATACCCCTTTTCCAGCTCACGTACCGGTTGACCGCAAGCGGGGCAGGCGCCGAGGCTCTCTGCGCCGGCCGCGCCGGCCGCTCCGGCAACCGCGTCGACCTTCCCCTTCCCCTTAGCCTCTGCAGCGCCGCCTGGCGAACCGTTCGCCGCACTCTGCTTCGGTGCCGGCTTATTGCCGACGATTCCGTCTATCCAGGCCGAGAGCTCCCGGCCGCTTTTGAGCACAGCCTCCGGAATGGTCAAACCGTCCTTTTGGGCAAGGGCGCTCGCGTAGCGGAGCTGCCCCTCGCTCGGCCCAGCACCGGCGCCCCGCTCCGGCGGCGCGGCAAATCCCATCTTGCCGTGCACCCCTTTGCAGAAACG
The DNA here is from genome assembly GCA_003499925.1 of Geobacter sp. Lineage (GTDB taxonomy): Bacteria > Desulfobacterota > Desulfuromonadia > Geobacterales > Geobacteraceae > Geomonas. Next base: position 14,259 of record DNRQ01000115.1, on the reverse strand, counting down.
CTGCCAGGTCTCCTTGTTATCCACCACCAGGTCGAGAAACCCCTCCATCCTGCGGGTCAGGTCGTAATCGATCACCCAGCCGTGCTTCTCCCGCAGGTAATCGATCAGGGTCTCACCCGGGACAAGCGGCACGACCTTCCCCTTCTCCTCGCGCACGTAGCCGCGGTCGGTGATGTTCTTGGTGATCGCCGCATAGGTCGAGGGGCGGCCGATCTCGAGCCTCTCCAGTTCCTTCACCAGCGAGCCGAAGCTGAAGCGGCCGGGAGGCTTGGTCTTTTTCTCGTCGAGATTCTCCCCCTTCTTCGGGACCATCTCGCCCGGCACGATCGGGGGGAGCACCTGCAGCGGTTCCTCCTCCTTGCGCTCCTTCTCTTCCTCCGCCTCGCTGTAGACGCGGAGAAAGCCATCGAACTTGAGCACCCGCCCTGTCGCCTTGAACTTTTCCCCCGCGACGTCGAAGAGCATCATGGTCGCGTCATAGACCGCCTGCGCCATCTGGCTCGCCACGGCGCGGCGGAAGATCAGGTCGTAGAGCCTCGCGTGTTCGGGGGTGAGCCGTTCCTTGGCGATCATCGCCTCAAGCTCCGCCAGGGAATGCATGTGGGTCGGCCGGATCCCCTCGTGCGCCTCTGCCTGGGAATTCTTCGACTTGTACTGGTGCGGCTTCGGGGGGAGATAGCGGGGGCCGAGCGCCTGGGTCAGGAAGCTGCGGATCTCGGCTACGAATTCGTCGGCCATGCGGACCGAGTCGGTGCGGTGATAGGTGATGAGACCGTGGTCGAAAAGCGCCTGGGCGAGCTTCATGGTCTGCTCCGGCGTGAACTTCAGCCGCGCCGCCGCCGCGGCCTGCAGGTCGACCGTGGTGAACGGGGGCTTGGGCGACTGCCGGGCCTCCTTCCGCTCGACCTTTTCGGCCAGGGCGTGACTCTCCGCCCTGATGGCGTCGATGATCGCCTGCGCGTCCGCCTGGAGCTCGAATTTGCCCCGGACGTGGCGCGCCAGGAACTCGGTGCCGTCCTTGTCGAGCCGGATGCTCAGGATCCAGTACGGGGTCGGCACGAAAGCCCGGATCTCCCGTTCCCGGTCCACCACGAGGCGCACCGCCGGGGACTGGACGCGGCCGACGCTGAACTTGCCGGAGAGGTCCCGGCTTGCCAGGGGTGACAGGATGTAACCCACCAGCCGGTCCCCGATCCTGCGCCCGAGGAAGGCGTGGTAGAGTCCCGCGTTGGTTTCCAGGAAAGGAATCGCCTTGGCGAGCGACTCCTTGAGCCCCTTCTCGGTGACCTCGAAGATCTCCATGCGCAGGCAGTTTTTGGCGACCGACTGCACCTCCTCGAAGATGTGGCTGCTGATGGCGTAGCCTTCGCGGTCCGGGTCGCCGGCGAGCATCACCGTCTCACCCTTGGCCGCCTCGCGCAGTTCGCGCGGCAGGTTCTTTTTCTTCTCGTGGTAGACGAAGGTCGGCTCGTAGGTTTTCAGATCCACGCCGATCGGCGATTCAGGGAGATCCTTGAAATGCCCGATGGTGGAGAGGGTCTTCACCTTGAGGATGGACTGTATTTTTCGCGCCTTGGTCGGCGACTCGACAATGATGAGCATGGGACTCCCCGAACTGCTATAAACCTTGGGCATTTCCCTCATATGCGGGACGGACAGTTTTTTTGTAGCACGACATAGGCTACGATGAAGCTACAGACGAGCAAGGAGGTAATTCAACATGGCAGAGACGGTCATCCGTTCACGAATAGATTCCGCCCTCAAATTAGAGGCGCAGGCCCTGCTGGAAAAGCTTGGCCTTTCCATGAGTGAAGCCATTCGTCTTTTTCTGCACCAAGTGGTAATCGAAAAAGGCCTTCCGTTTCAGGTTAAATTGCAAGGCGACGCGGCGCAAGCGCATGACAGCTGGTTTCGCAGCCAGATAGAGGCCGCTTTAAAAGAGGCTGATGATCCCACTACTGAACTCATCCCTCATGAAACGGTCCGATCCAACTGGACCGAGAAGAAGAAAACATTGGAAGCCCGTGCCGGCAAGGGTTGATTATCAGTTGGCTGCCAGCCGCTATGAATGATTTCGATTCAATAGTCGAATTCTTTGCTGCCGATCCCGCGATATCGTTTGTCGTTAACTGTGAAACAACTTGGTGCCGACTGGACTTCGTTTAGCGCCCCAGCCACCCTTCCAGGGTCTGCGGATTGAAGCCGCGCATCGTGTTTTGACCCACGACGATAAGCGGCACCCCTCTGCCGTTGAACCCTTCGAAACGCTGCTTTGCCTCGGAGTCCTTTTCGATGTCATAGGCATTATACGCGATGCCGTTTTGCTTTACATAGGCGAGCGCCGACTTGCAGGCGGGGCACCACGAGGTCATATAGATCTCCACGGGGCCGGTGAAGCGCGGTTTTTCCGCCCGGGCGCTCTTCCTGCTACTTTTTGTCGCCTGAATGGAGGGACCCGGATCCGTGTAGCTTACGCTGTTATCCTCGCCGGCGACCGTTGCCTTGCGGCGGTGCTTCTTCGGCACTTCATTGAGACTCTCCACGAAGCGCAGTGCCCCCTGATCGTCCACGTATTTGTACATTTCAGCCGAAACCTCCCCGGCCGCAAGCAGAAACGCCACCGCCAGCCAGACCACCTTGCCCATCTCTCCCCCTTTTATTCCCCGTCTGTTACTGGCAACTCTTGTAGTCCTTTCTGACTACGCTGTCAATTGTTGCCGATCAGCCTAGAGGGCTTACCGCTAATGCTCTCAAAGGAAACAATGTCCCTTCCAGATTAACGGCAATCTTCCGCTGTTCAGGTCCCTCCCCCTTCAGCCTTCGCCAAGGCTACGGCTGACACGTCAAGGGGGAGGTCAGGAGAGGGATGGGGGGTGTTTGCGCCGGTACTGCCCCATCCCCACCCCCGCCCTCCCCTAGAAGGGGAGGGAGTTTTTCAGCGGAAGATTGACGCTCTTAAGTAACTTGGAGCTAACCTGCTGATTTTGTATCCAGGAGTCCCCTCCCCCGGAGGGGAGGGTTAGGGAGGGGAAGCCCAGCCAGTTCTTCCTAGAAGCCAGCTGTCTTCCCCCCTCCCGACCTCCCCCCTCCGGGGGGAGGAGCAAGTGGTGGACTGCTTGCGGAAGTAGTTGTTACTTTCTGATACAGGGCCGCCCCCGGCGGCGTGGGCGGCTTCTGAGAAAGTTACACAACAGTCTGATCTGACACATATTGTCCCCTCCCCCGGAGGGCACTGCCATTAAGTTNNGGGGAGGGCTAGGGAGGGGGAACCTCGCCAGTTCTTCGCAGAAGCCGCTGTCTTCCCCCCTCCCGACCTCCCCCCTCCGGGGGGAGGAGAGTGAGCAGTCGCTTACCAAAGATGAACTCTGTCTCCGACAAAGCGCCGCAGAGCGGGGTCAGTTGCTGATCAGGTAACTTAATGGCAGTGGGGCGGGGGGAAGGGTGCAGCCGTCACCTGATCACGGGTTCGGGCTGTCTCTCGATCATACCGGGGGGGACGCGTAGCCGGTCCAGCACCGGTTTGGTGCCTGACGGCTCCGTGGGGTGGGTCCGTCCCGGCTCGGGCTTTGGCGGCTGGCCCGGCGGCTGACCCGGGTCTGGCCGGCGGGGTGGTCGCCGGGGCGGGAACCATATTGTCGGCCCTTCGGGCTGAGGTACCGGGAGCGGCCTGAAGCGAAACTCACCACGCCAGGCAACGATGGACCGAAGCTCAGCGGGGGAGAGGGTGCGCAGTGCGGTTATCCTTCTTTCGCTCGCGACGAATTGCTGGCCGGGGAGAAGCGTGATCGGCGTCGGCGCCGAGACGTCGGCTCTCCCCCGCAGCAGAGTCACCTCGGACACCCCGGGTCGCGCCTGGATCCGGAGGTTGACCTCACTGTTGAGAACGAGGCTGAGGTTCGGCCCCTCGACGCAGGCCCGCTCCCGCTTGAGGTACGCCTGTCCCTTGAAGATCCTGATCAATATGCATTTCGACTGTTCCAGCCACTCGAAGATCGGGTCGGTGTTTTCATCCAGTTGAAGATAGCCGCCGTCCCGGAACTCCAAAAGTGCGCTCGATCCCGGCCCCGTAGCCAGAGAGGAGCCGATGCGGACCGGCTCGCCGTCATTGGCCGGTGCGTTGTTCAGCCAGACGTTCGGCCCCGAGACCCGCAGGATTCCGATGGAATCGCCGGGCCGGGGAGGAAGGGAGGCGCAGCCGGCAACCTCAAGCAACAGGAGGATCAGGGATACGGGAAGCCATCGGGCGTGTAATTTCATGGCGTTTTACCTCCGTTTCCGAACAGAAAGCGCGCCTGGCCGATCTCGGCCGATTTCACCTCGTCACGGGGGACCCAGAGCACCCGCCGTGTTGCAGCCTCCCAGAGGACGAACTCTTCGCCGGTCTTGTCCAGGAGATACAGCTCCCCCCGCACTGACGCGAGCATCCCGCTCTCCGAGTCGACCGTGATGCGGGGAAACCGCGCCGGCCGCTTGAGAACCCCGTAGGACATGGGGAGCAGCAGCACCGAGAGGAGAAAGGCAAGGGCAAAGGGTGCCGTGAGAAGTATGCGCAGCCGCCACTGCTCGACGACCCGCCAGGCGAGGAGCAAAAGCACCCCCGCCTTGATGACGCTCAGGGTCAGGTTGAAGTACAGGTTGTCGAGGCTGGTTCGATCCCCGGCGACGAGCCACTCCCTGATCCGTCCGGCGTCTCCGCCCGCCGCGACCGACGGTGCGAACAGGAGGTCGGAAACTGCCAGCGGCGCGCCGAAGAGTGAGATTTCCCGATCGATAAGCAGGACGAGGAGGACCAGGAGTAGGCCGTAGCCTGCGGACCGGCACTCCGGGCCCCTGCACTCGATAAAGCGGGTCAACCGTTCCTTGACCGGATCGAGCCGCCGCCTAAGCCCGGTCCGCAACAGGAGGAACCCGGCCGCCACCACCATGATGGCCAGCATGAGAAGAGGGAGGGCGATGCGCGCCAGAAGATCCGCCATCTCGGCGACGAAGCGGGCCCCCTCCTGCATGTACTGCTCTTCGGTGAAGGAGAACAGGGCACTGATGCCGAGGAGGTTCAAATGCGCCCGCTTGATGAGATAGCCGCAGGCGAAGAAGACCGCCGCGATCCCGGCCAGGGAGCCGGAAAGCCAGCCAAGGACCGCGGTTATCTCCTTGAACACGTTCATGGCATCACTCCGAACTGAGGTTTACCGCAACGGCCGTGCGCACCTGAGATGATGAAAACCGGCTCCTCGAATGGAACAGGGAATTTTACCGAAGCATCAGTTGTTGCTTCATACCACATGAGGGAGTTCGGCACCAAGTTAGCGCAATGTCTTTTACCGCCTCTATTGTGGCAGGCGTCACTCCAACTACAAAAGCCTGACCACACGTGCTGGGTCAGGCTTTGCCGGTGAAACAACTCTGAATTGTACCGTTAAAGGTGACGGTTTTTTTGGCATTGACATCCGCCCCGGTTAATATCGGTTAATATCTCCTCTGGGTACAAAGTTTAGGACTGAATGGTAATATTGCAAGCTACGAACACTCGCAGGGATACCAGCGGTCATGGTCCACACCGGGAATGCGGATTAAAAACCTACACCCTTGCGCCTTGCCCATCCCCCTCCCAGCCTCCCCCTTGAAGGGGGAGGAGCCCGAAAATCCCCTCCCCTTCAAGGGGAGGGAGAGGGTGGGGATGGGGAGACGGCAGCTGTTACTTCTTGCACAGAGGCGCCCACGGCGGCGTGGGGTGCTAAGCACAGAACCTGGCAAGAACGATACTAATTGAGTGGAGATCGCATACCACGCGCAACTTGACATGAGGGGCACAGCATGGAACAGCTAAGACAGGAAGAGATGGAGTTTGTCGCGTCGGCGGGGGCCTTACCGGCAGCGCTGCAGGAGTTCAACGCCGCCTTGCACTCCCTCTCCCTCCCCGAACGGACAACTTATGAAACCATGGCTGCAGATGCCGGCAAGGCCCGGGCGGTGTACCGGGCGGGAGAAGTGCTGCTCGCGGCCTGGCCCGCTAAGCCGGCAAGGGATGAAATCCAGGCAAAGGGGGCGGAGACGGTAAAGGCGGCCTTGCGCAGGGCCCGCAACTCATTTGCCGGCAGTTACGCCAAGATAATCTACCAGCGCATCACGGATCGCTACCTGCGCTTTGTCAGGGCCGAGGAACTGGTCCATGCGGTGGCGGCTCTCTGCCCCGGCCTCTGTCCCACCCGGGAGCAGGTGGAGGCTGAACTCACGGTGCCGCTGGCTGACAAGGAGGGGGTGGAGATCTCGCAGACCGATTTCCTCTCTCACGTCTTCTCGTGCAGGGAGACGGGGAATCACCTGGTACACGCGATGCAGCGACCTCTGCCGCACTCCCGCGAGCATCTGGAGAAATTCCGGCGGGACGGCCGGCTGGACCTGGGGCCGGCGCAGGTGGTGCGTCAAGGTCCCTTAGGCTGCGTCTATTTCAACAACCTGCCCCATCTGAATGCAGAGGACGCTACCACGGTAGTCCCGCTGGAGACTGCGGTCGATCTGGTGCTGCTCGACCCCGAGATCCAGCTGGGGCTTCTGCGGGGCAACCCGGTGCAGCATCAGAAATACCAGGGTCGCCGTATCTTTTCCTCCGGCCTCAATCTGAGTCATCTCTACCACGGCAAACTGCCGCTCATGTTCTACCTGACCCGTGATCTGGGATTCGTGAACAAGCTTTACCGCGGCTTAAGCGGCGAAGCGTACGACCCGGACGGGCCCGAGGCTACCCTCGAGAAGCCTTGGCTGGGGGCCGTGGAGGGGTTTGCCATCGGCGGGGGATGCCAGTTGCTCCTGGTGCTCGACTACGTGATCGCGGAGCAGGGGGCGTATTGCAACCTGCCGGCCCGAAAAGAGGGGATCGTCCCCGGCGTGGCCCCCATGCGGCTGGCGCGTTTCATAGGGGAGCGCCAGGCACAGGCGGGTATCCTGTTCGACAAGGGATTTCCGGTGGATTCGCCCGAAGGAAGGGCTTTGGTGAACGAGGTGCTGCCGTCGGCAGAGATCGACGGGGCAATCGAGCGGATCGCGGCCGGCGCGGCCGGGTCAGGTGTGGTCAGCGCCGGGGCCAACCGCAAGGCGATCCGGATAGGCCAGGAGAGTCCGGACCTGTTTCGGCAGTACATGGCCCTTTACTGCCGCGTGCAGGCCGACTGCCACTTCAGCCCCGCACTGATCCAAAACCTGCAGCAGTACTGGATTTCCCGCAACCGCCCGGGCACCTAGCCTCAACCCGGTGCCGGCCGCATTATCCCCACTCCCTTGGCTTGTCAGCCGTAGCCTTGGCGAAGGCCGATGGGAGCGGTCGCGGGGCGGCTGAAGCTGCACCCCCCCCTTTCAACTAGCTTCCGGGGGGCTTGCAGATCATGTTCAGCACTGCCGGCCTCCCCTCCTCCCGCACGGCCCTGAGAGCTCGTTTCAGGGCCGGCATCACCTCCTCCGGGCTCTCCACCCGCTCGCCGTACCCGCCACAGGCGGTGACCAGGATCTCGAAACGCGGTGACGGCTCAAAAGTGGAGAGAGGCATCTTTCCTGTTCGCACCCCCCACCCCTCGGGATACATGCGCAGGGTCGAGAGGCGCACCGCGTTCCAGGAGCTGTTGTTGAAGATCACCGTGAGGGTCGGGGCGCCCAGGGAGCGGGAGACGAAGTGGCACGGCGTCGGGTTGCCGAAAAGGTAGCTGCCGTCTCCAAGCGTCGAGATCACCGTCTTTCCCGGTGCCGCGAGCTTGGCGCCGACGGCGGCACCGAGTCCCCAACCGAGCCCTCCGGCGGAAGGGTTTCCGAAGAAGGTCCCCGGATTGGTGAACCGCACCTGGGTGGGATCCAGGTCGTACTCGTTGAAAACCAGGGTGTCGTCGTCCTTGACCGCGTCTATGCAGTGCGAGACCCAGAGCGGGTCGAGCGGAACCTGGTTGCTCGCCTGTTCCAGCGCCCCCCTCCAGCCGGCGCGCTGCTTCCGGTGCAGTTCCTCAAGCCGCCTGAATCGTTCGGAAATGCAGGCCCGGGCCGCTGTGCGATGCAACCCGAGCTCTTCAGTTAGAAGCGGGATGGCAAGCAGGGAATCTCCCCGGAGGGCGAGGTCGCAGGGGAAACCGCGGATGGGCATGTCGCCATAGAAGGGATCGATGGCCATCTGGATCACCTTGCAGCCGTCACCAGGCTTTTTATGGCCCGGGTACCACGGCACATTGCTGTCCACCACCAGCACGACGTCCGCCGCATCGAGAAAGGGGTTGGGGCTAAATCCCAGATGCAGGGGATGATCGGTGGGGAAACAGAGATAGCGGGGGTTGAAGGTTACCACGGGGATGGCGAAGCTTTCGGCAAGGGCCACGAGCTCCCCGACGCTCTCCGGGTTGCGACCGGAGGAGGTGGTGATGATGAGGGGGTTGCTCGCGGCGGCGAGCCACTTGGCGGCCTGCACGATCGATTCCGGGTCGGGATGGAGCCGCCCCCCCGTGTGGCGGCGGCTTGGGGAAGCCATGCTGAAGTTTTGCAACGGCTCGGCCAGGACCTCACGAGGCAGCGTCAGGTAAACCGGTCCCCGCGGCTCCGCCATGGCGAGTTCCAAGGCCCGGTCCACCACCGTTTCCAACTGCGCGGCGCTGCGCAACTCGTAGTCCCACTTCACGAATTCGCGCACCATTCCCGCCTGGTCGAAGCATTCCTGGGACCAATGAATGTAGAGGTCACGGGAGCCGGGGAGTCCCTCTTCGGTGAGAGGGGTGCGTCCTGCGCTAAAGAGTATGGGGATATGATCCCGTGCCGCGTTGATGATGCCGTTTATCGCGTTGGCGGTGCCGACATTCACGTGCACCATGACCGCCTGGGGCCTGCCGGTGACCTGGTAAAAGCCGTGGGCCATGGCGACCGCCACGTTCTCGTGCGGCACCAGGATCGGCCTGGGTGTCTCACTGCCGTTTGCGGCACGGCGGGCGAAGGCATCGATGAGCGGGGCGAAGTCGGTCCCCGCGTTGGCAAAGAAATAATCAATGCCGCGCTCGGCCAGAAGCTCCAGGTAGGCCTGTGCCGTCGTCTCGACGCTGACTCTCTTCTGTCCCATCACCACCCTCCCCTGACCCGCATCGAGCGGGATCCTGACGGTCGGCCACCGCTATGAGATTCAAGATGGTGCCGTGCTCAAGAAGTACCGATCAATGATGGTTCCAACGCTTCCTTGTCGCCACGATACAAGGAAAGAGTTGCTGCAAGCAACATGATGTGTACGGGGAGCATGGTTCTCTCCCCGGTAGGCAAGTGGAAGGTGACAAGATCAAAGGGGGTGGCCAAGTAAATTAAGACTATCCCACAAAAATAAAAAATTCCCACAAGGCTGCTAAAAATAGCTCCGTTGCTCGGACGCCTGCCCAATCGTAGAGTCCAAACCAGAGAGAGCAGGAAGATCCCTAAGCTCATGTTGACATGGTCCAGAACATATAAGTGCTTCAGTATGATAGCTAAAGATCCGTCCGCCAGACGTTCGTAAATCCTCGGTAGCGAGTTCAAGCCCAGATCGAGATCGTTTTGCAAACCTAAAATCTGTTTTTTCCTTCCCCAAAGGAATAAACCTGACATGGAAATTAAAACAAATGCTATGCCTTCGAAGTACTTTACATAATTGCCGGTTTTGAACTCACTTATTCTGATACATATGAAAGAGAATACCAGGCTCCCGATAATAAGACCAATCAGCATCCCCTCGTTCTTCAGATCCAAAACTACCCCGAGAAAAAGTATTCCGGAAATAAGATCAAGCTGACTCTTGTTATCCAGCCACCTTCCCCAGAAGAAGGTAGCCAGTCCGGCATAAAGAGCGAGATAACCGTCCATATAGCCGTTTTTCAGCCACTGGTGCGTGAACAGCAAGGGGACTGCGATGAAAATGATATGCCACCATTTACCCCTCAGAATCGACATCAGGGATAAAACGGCTGGCAGCAGCAGGGCCACAAGGCTCAGCTTGGGAAGGTACTCATTCCAATAGCCGGCAACAAAGGCGATTTGAGCAGCAAGGATCGGAATCAGCTCCGGATAATCAGGGTGGGAAAACCCTATCGAAGGGAGGGACCAATCGCCTCCAGCGTCAACAAATGCGTTGTAGAATATCATTTTCCCGTGGAAGAACCAGATTGACCTGGCATCCCAACCATGAAGAGGCTCGGTAAGCACGATCAAAAGGCATGCAACATAAAGAGAGATAAATATCGTAAGCCAGCCAAGTGAAATTACACGAGGGAGTCCTTTTACTCTGGATACTATAAAATATATCAATCCAAGGATTGATAAGGCGCACCCGACCATCAAGGATTGTGACAGGTTTGACAGCAATAAAACGGTCGAGTGGTTCAGTTCAATTCCCAAGACCAGCATGCAGGCTAGAAGCTGCAGGCGATACGAGTCATTGCACGGACGCATCTCGCCCTTTATGCTTCCGCACACCAAGAACAAGAGGGAGCCGAGACCGAAAAGGTATGGGAACATGAGGCTAACGGCAGCTAACAATCCGGATTCCTTTCCCGATGGAAATATTCAAAGGTGCACAGTTTGGCAACAGTTCAGAAGAATATGAAACAAATATGTTGCTACTGTTGCTAACGGTAATAGGATACGCACTTTCAGTAAGCGGCTGAGCTATAAACCTGTTTTTAGCAATTGCCGGTGTCATACCTATTGTCTTGATCTTATTAGCCCTTAAATATTTCAATACTGACTGCACTTCTTTTGGCAGGACTTCGTCTTCTCCACTATGTGGCGTAGAAAGTTTCTCATAGAATCTACCTGCATTTCCGGACCTGATTTTATCCCAATTGAGCGCTAGTGGAATTACTATTATCAAAATCACAACAATAATAAAGTAAAGACTCGATTTATCACCGACTTTTGAATACATGAATGCCCTTCAATTCACAGGGATGAGTTGACATGAAAAACAATGCTTGGTTGTTGCCGTTGTTGCCCAACCGGCTCTAACCGGCGCGGAGTTTTTTCCCGCGACCGGTTGAGTTCGTTGTCAGGTAGGGTTCAAGACTTTCATGAATTGCCTCGCGCACCACATCCGACAGTTTCAACCCTTGTGCAAACTGTTTTAAAGCGTCGTTCATCAGCGTCTGATAGTTGCCTCCAATCATCTCTGCCCTTGCCTTAAACACTGCCAGCACGTCATTGTCAACTCGCATGGTTATGCGTGATTTGCCGCCGGTTTCCGCCTGAAGCTTTGCCAAGTGAGGCGTTTCACTAACCGGCTTCGCATCGGTAAAATCATGGTCCATATATTTGTCATGCATTTCGTCAGAACTGGCTTTCATAGCGCCTCCGTTGTGGCTCATTGGCTTTCCAGGCCGAGATAAGCCGTATTGTGTCGTCACTATAGGTGTAAACAACTATCAGAATCCGTCACTTGCTGCCCATTCCTAGAGTGATGAAACGTTGCTCTCTTTCCGAATCGCTATCCTCGCGAGTCAGCGCAAAAGGGTCAAGGAGAACGTGCTGGGCCTCTTCAAAGGTCACGCCATCGTGGTTCTTTCGGTTTGATATCGCTTTTTGCGAGTCCCAGGTGATCTTCATGCCAGATTGTATGCACAAAGATATGCACTGTCAAGGGATGTTTGGAGATGACGGGATGGTCTGTGCTGACGGGGTAAGCCGGAGAGAGGACCGTAGTAACTACACCATGTCAAGTTACAAATCTAGCTGATTCTAAGCATTACCCCAAGATCCTCCCCGCCAGCTTGGTGAGCCTACGGTGGGACTTGTGGTTCTTCACCGCCATGGCCAGGGCCTTCGGCTCTCCGATGACGACGACCAGCTTCCTGCCGCGGGTGACTGCGGTGTAGATGAGGTTTCGCTCCAGCATGGTGTAGTGCTGCATGGCCAGCGGGATCACCACCGCGGTGTATTCGGACCCCTGGCTCTTGTGAATGCTGGTGGCGTAGGCGAGATTGACCTCGTCCAGCTCGCCGAACTGGTACTCCACCAGCCGGTCGTCATAATCCACGCTCAGCGTCCCCTGGTCCAGGTCCATCTCCACGATCCTGCCGATGTCCCCGTTGAAGACTTCCTTCTCGTAGTTGTTCACCGTCTGGATCACCTTGTCGCCGGTCGCGAAGCTGGTACCGAAGCGGGTCACCTTGGGCTCCGCCTTGCCGTTCAGCGCCAGTTGCAGCTCGGCGTTCAGGGAGCGCGCTCCCAGCCCTCCCCTGTTCATCGGGGTCAGCACCTGGATGTCGCGCACCGGGTGGAAGCCGAACCGCTTCGGGATCCGCTCGGTGATGACCTGCAAAAGCTTGTCGTGGATGTCCTCTGGGGTCGCGGCGGGGATGAAGTAGAAGTCGGCCAGCGCCTTGCCGTCGTCCTTGAGCGGGAGTTCGCCGCGGTTGATGCGATGGGCGTTCACGATGATCCTGGAGCCGGCGGCCTGCCGGAAGATCTCGGTGAGGCGCACGGTCGGGATGGCGCCGGAGTCGATGATGTCGGAGAGGACGCAGCCAGGCCCCACGGAGGGGAGCTGATCCACGTCTCCCACGATCACCAGCCCGGCGCTGTCGGGGATGGCGGGGAGTAGCTTGTTCATCAGCACCACGTCGACCATCGACGCCTCGTCGATGACCAGCAGGTCGGTATCGAGCGGATTGTCCCTGCCGCGCTTGAAGCCGAAGCTCTGCGGATCGAATTCGAGCAGCCGGTGAATGGTCTTGGCCTCCAGCCCCGTCGATTCGGTGAGCCGCTTGGCCGCCCTTCCGGTCGGGGCACAGAGGGTCACCCGCAGATGGCGGGCGCGGATGATGCCGAGGATGCTGTTGACCAGGGTGGTCTTGCCGACCCCGGGTCCCCCGGTCACCACGACGACCTTGCTGTCAAGGGCAAGACGGACCGCATCGCGCTGCGAGGCGGAAAGCGTGAGGCCGGTGTGACCCTCGACCCACGGGATCGCCTGCTCGGCCACGATGCTCCCCCAGGGAGGCGCGCCCTGTGCCAGCCGGGACAGGCTTGAGGCGACGCCGACCTCGGCCCGGTAGAGCGGCGCCAGGAAGAGGCAGGCCCTACCCGCTATCTCGTCAGGTATCAGGTTCTCCTCGGCGACCTCCGCCTCGATTGCGGACTCTATCACCGGTTGCGGGATCTCCAGGAGCCCCGCGGCGCTTTCGGCAAGTTCCGTCCTTGTCGCCGCGCAGTGTCCGCTGCCGGACATCTCCTGCAAGACGTGCCGGACCCCCGCCTGGGCGCGCATCATGGAATCGGGGGCGATCCCGAGTTTGGCTGCCAGGGCGTCCGCGGTCTTGAAGCCGATGCCGTGGATGTCGAGGGCCAGCCGGTAAGGGTTCTCGGTCACCTTGAGGATCGCCTCGTTGCCGTAGCTTTTGTAGATGCGCACCGCGCGGGCGGTCCCCAGGCCATGGGACTGCAGGAACACCATGATCTCACGGATCGCCTTCTGCTCGACCCAGGCGCTGGCGACCATCTCCATCCTCTTGCGTCCGATGCCGGGAAGCTCCAGGAGCCGCTGCGGGCTCTCCTCGATGATCACGAACACCTCCTCGCCAAACGCCTGGACCAGTACCTTGGCAAAGTGGGGACCGATGCCCCGCACCATGCCGGAGCCCAGGTACTTCTCGATCCCCTCCAGCGTGGTGGGCGGGACCACCTGCAGATGCAGCGCCTTGAACTGCATGCCGTGGGTCCGGTCGTTGTGCCAGGAGCCGGTACACTCCAGGTACTCGCCCGGCGTCACCGATGCGGCACAGCCTGTCACCGTCACCAGTTCCCGGTGTCCGGCAACCTTCACCCGCAGCACGCAGAATCCGGAATCCTCGCTGTGGAAGGTGACCCTCTCAAGGGAACCGGAAAGCCTTTCGACCGGGGTATCTGTGGGTTTTCTATCTTTCATGGAGGCTCGCTCGGATAGTAGGGCTCGGCAATCGGCTGACGTCAGCGGTCGGCGCGGAGTTATCCTGCCGGGACGTGCCCGGGACAAGTAGGTTAAGCTCATTTCTGAATACATGAAGAGCAGCGTAATAGCAAGCAGTCGCACTCCGGAGGGGGAAGAACGGGATCTATCGAGCCAGCCCCTATAGCTGAAACCTTCTGTAAATTTTATCGACGTTTCCTGTCGAATAATTTTACAAATATCGGACCGATTTCAAGGCCGTCGCCAGGTTAATCGTCAGATATTAGCATCTTGCCGATTGGCACCTCAAATGCATAGGATTCGAGTTAAAGCTTAATTTCAGAACTCCTGATCTCAAA
>DNRQ01000201.1 GCA_003499925.1 Geobacter sp. | reverse complement strand
CCTAGCCCACCGAGGTTTGGTGGGCGGGGCCCACCCTACACGTCTGCCGGCAGCTCCTTAACTTAATGGCAGTGGGGCCGGGGGGAGGGTGAGGCTTGTTCGAGCTTTTCACCCTCTCCCCAACCCTCTCCCATCAAGGGAGAGGGGGTGCTTGCGCAGTGTGCTGAAGATTAGCACTAATCAGGAAGCCGAATGAGGTCCGGTGCCGGGAACCTTGCTGTTGCCCCGGCACCGAACGGCTCTGCTGAAGGGTTTTACTGACTGATCATGTAGTCCACTACGTCGGGGGTGGCGTTTTTCGAATTCAGCTCCGGTAATTCAGGGAGGATCACGGTGGTGGTTTGTTTGATTCCTTGGCGCTCCAACTGCTCGGGTATCGCGTTTTTAACCGCGTGCCAGACTCCTGCGAGTGCGACCATCTTGGTGCCTGGCTGCTTTTTTATATAGCGGGCTATGTTCATGGCCATGCCGCTGTTACGCACGGTCTGGGCTTCGCAGAAGTAGGTGAAGACTCTTCCATTGGTTACGTGCTTGAAGAGCTCCTTGAATGATTTTTCCAGGAAGGCGGTGTGCGGATTGTTCAGGTCGCAGCTGGTACCTCGCGGGAGGAATCTCTTCTCTTCGGGGGTAAGGGAGGCAAATCCCTGGCGCGCCACCTTGGTGACGAGCTCCTTGGGGATGTTGAGGGCAACCATCGGAACGTGGTTGTCGCGGGCAAAAAGGAAGATATCCCGGTACAACGACCATGGCAGGGACCAATTCTTGGTATAGATCGCCTGGAACTCTTGCTCGCTGATCTTGCCGTCGGTCCAGTCGTCAAGCTGCTGCTGGTTGCTGTAGTCAAACATTTCCAGCCCTATTGCCAGGGGAAGCTTTTTTTCCCAAAGCGAACGGATCACGGAGAGCTGCATGTCGTGGTGATTTTTGTTGTCGTGCGCTTCGCCGATCAGGATGAGATCCGAGCGCTCTACCACTGAATTGAACTGTGCCAGGGTGACGTTCTGTCTGTCGCTCATCCGGGTAATGACCGCGCCCGCATGGGCATCCACAGATGAGGCCAGCGTAATTGCCAGCACCAGGATCAATTGCACTGCTCTGAACATGGGGGATACCTTCCTAGAGTGGCACATGGTGCCGGTATTGTAAGTCAGGGTGCACGACTATAGCAAAATTTCCGTTTAAATGGATGCTATTTTTTCGCCGGCCCGCTATTATGTTGCCGCCTCGCAGCGCTGAGGAAACTCCCTCTCTTCAAGGGCCTTCAAGGGGAGGGGCGTGGGGCACTGCCATTAAGTTAAGGGAATGAGAGGTAGGGTGGGCCGTGCCCACCACAACCGCATCCTGATGGTGGGCACGGCCCACCCTACATGATTCACGGAATNNGCAGTTTGCGGGAGATTGGTACTTATCAGGTCGGTTTATATAATGAGATCTAGTTTCGGAGGTGCAGCGTGAAGAGCTTTTCCATGTGGTCTTTGTTGGCTCTCCTTGTCTTCTGCTCGGCCGGTGCGTGCCACGCCGGGACTCCCGGACCGGCGGTGCAGCGGCAGGATATCGCCGTGACCCTCGAGCCCGAGGGGCATACTCTCATGGGCCAGAGTACCATCACCTTCGCCGCCGGAACCAGGCAGGTAGCACTCAGACTCTCTGCTGAGGCCAGCATCGACTCGGTAGCGGTTTCCGGGAAAAAGGCGCCGTTCTCCTTTGACCACGGCACCCTCTTGCTGGAACTGCTCCCAACCGGCACGGCGGAGTCGATCCCGGTCACCGTGTCCTACCGCGCCACCTTCAACGACCCGGTCTCCCGGCACCCTGCCGCCAGCGAGGACCCAAGCTACGGGGTCAACGGGGCCATCACCAGGGAGGGAACCTTCCTTGGGGGGGGCGCCTACTGGTACCCGGTCCCGTCACAGATCCCGGCGCGCCGCTCCATCAGCATTACAGCCCCGGCCGGGACCGAGGCGGTGACAGCCGGCAGAAGGCTCTCCCGGGAGACGACCGGTGCCGTGACCCGCTCCGTCTGGGAAGAGGCGCGGCCGGTTGGCGTGCTCTCGCTTTGCGCGGGTCCCTACCGGGTCGAGGAGAGGCGGGTGGACGGGATCGATCTCTACACCTATTTCTACCCGGATAATGCGGCTCTCGCCTCCAGATACCTCGACGCTGCCGCCAAATATCTGAACTTCTACAGCGAGCTCTTCGGAGCCTATCCCTTCGAGAAGTTCGCCGTGGTCGAGAATTTCTTCCCGACCGGATACGGCTTCCCTTCCTTCACCCTGCTGGGGGGCTCGGTGATCCGGCTACCCTTCATCATCGACACCAGTTTCCCCCACGAGATCGCCCATTCCTGGTGGGGCAACGGGATCGATGTCGATCCTGCCGAGGGGAACTGGTCCGAGGGACTGGTGACTTATCTGGCCGACTACCTCTTGAAGGAGCGGCGCTCCCCGGTCGAGGCGCGGGATTATCGTCGGCAGTTGCTCATCGACTACGCGTCCCTGGTGACCCCCGGTGCCGAATTCCCGCTCAGCGCATTCTTAAGCCGCAGCGACCCGGCCTCACGCGCCATCGGTTACGGCAAGGGAGCCATGCTGTTCCACATGGTCCGCTCGCAGATCGGTGACCGCGCCTTCTTCGAGGCACTGCGTCAGCTCTGCCGCGACCATCTCTACGGCTCGGCCTCCTGGAGCGATTTTGTCCGCGCCTTCTCCCGAAGCGCCGGAAGGGATCTCGGACCTTTCATGAACCAGTGGCTCGTCCGATCGGGCGGCCCCGGGCTCTCCCTTGCGGAGGTGACCAGCCGACGCGAGGGGAAGGGGTGGCGCGTCTCCGGCAGCATCGTGCAGAGCGCTCCGCTCTTCGAGTTGCCAGTGCCGCTTGCCCTGGAGACGGCGGGTGCGCAGGTCAAGGAAGTGGTCCCGGTCCGTGGCGAGCGCACCCGGTTCACCATTTCCAGTAACGACCCCCCCGGACGGCTGCTATTGGACCCCGGCTCCGAGGTCTTCCGCATCCTTGGCCGCGGCGAGATCCCGGCCACAGTCAACAGCATCAAGGGATCCTCGAGGCTTATCGGCGTCATCACGCCAAACTGCCGTGCCGGGCGCGAGACCTTCGGAAAACTGCTGACATCGCTGTCGCAGGGTGGGGCGACGCTGGTGAACGAGGCCGATCTGGGCCGGAAGGCGGTAGAGGATTACGACCTGGTGTTCTGCGGCGCTCCGCGAGACCGCTCCCTATTGCCCCAACTTCCCGAAGGGGTTGAGCTCTCCGATAGCGGGTTTTCCATCGACGCCGAGCGGTATGGCGCGCCGGACGGTCTGCTCTTCCTGGTGCTGCAGTTTCCCGGCGCTTCACCGCGGGTGGCGGCGGTTTTTCAGCCGCTATCCGATGCAGCCGCCGAGCAGTACTCTCCAAAGATTACCCACTACGGCAAATACGGCTATCTCGTTTTCTCGGGGGGGGCAAACCGGCGCAAGGGGACAGCTCCCGCTCTTGACGGTGCTGCTGTCGTTGGGTTCCCGCCTTGACGGGGTGCCCCTGCGCCTGACGCCTTGCAGCAGTGATGAACCCCGAAAGAACAGCCGCCGCATAATTGCCCCCGCCTTACCACTCTCGCCCTCGGTCCCTGTTGCTTGCCGGAGGGCGGCACCCCTTCAGTTCTGCAAAACCGTTCCCGCCTATGCCGGCTGGTGTAAAATTTTCTTTAAGCCATGTCGGTTTCTTTTACATTATTCCCCTCAAAACATTCCACCTGTCGATTTATGTCAGCGATGTCAGAGGTACACGCGGTGGCACCCTTATTGCAGCATGCTTGACACCTTTCTATCTGATTAGCAATGATCTTCCGCTGTACGTCCCTCCCCCTTCAAGGGGGAGGACAGGAGGGNNCCCTCCCCTTGAAGGGGAGGGATAGTTGTTGGTAGCGGAAGATTGTTGCTACCCTATTGGGAAAGGTGGTGAGCAATTTAAGATGAAGCTTTCGGTGTCATTTCCATTCAAATATAAAAGGAGGATTAGCTATGAAACGCCTTATCCGGAAAATGGTTTTAACCGCAGTCGCAGCTCTGACGCTTGCAGGAACAAGTTACGCTCTCGACTACGACTACTCGGGGCATCTTCCGAATCATAACGACACGCTCACCTATTCGTTCACCACGAACGGGACCAGCACCGTGACCCTGTTCAGTTCTTCCTGGGACGACGGCAACTTCGATCCGATGCTGGGACTCTGGGACAGCAACGGGGATCTGATTCAGTTCCAGGATGACGGGAACGAAATCGGCACAACCTTCTCCAACGGCGTTGCCTATGGTTATCGGGAGTGGGATTCCTACTTCACAGAGGTGCTCAATGCCGGGACATATTTTGTGACCCTGTCGACATTTTTCAATAACCATGCAGGAAATAATCTCTCCGATGGCTTCGTGTATGACAATGAGGTTCCCATTCCGATTACCCAATGGGACCAGCCGTTCAACCGAATAAGAGGCGACTACTATGAATTCCACATTCTTGGTGTCGAAGAGGCCCGGGATGTAAACAATCCTGTTCCCGAGCCCGTAAATAATCCTGTTCCCGAGCCCTCCACCATCATCCTGCTCGGCGCCGGCCTTGCCGGTCTTGGCCTCGCCCGTCGGCGGAGCAAAAAGCTGGCCTGACAATCCGTTCAGCGGGTCGGTACCGGAAGGGGGAGTTTGTTCCCCCTTCCGGTATTTTTGGTTTCGCCCCCTCAGCCTTTCACACCTCCTTCCAAACAGGCAACTCACCTTTTCAAAAACCATCTTTTGAGTCTGCAAGGCTGACCACGACACGGACTGCGATAACTCCCGCGCGCCCAATTGCTGTCCTGATTAGAATAGTTGAGCACGGTCTGCGGCCGGCACCTCTGAACCATCTCGGAACGAGGCACATCTGTGGCACCCTGGAGGTTCTGTGTAGCAACAGGGCTTGACAGTATATTGATCTGGAGTAGATTGTAATTGCTTAATACTGCCAAGGCCATGCCTGCAGTTCCTAACACAGGGACTGTTAAAAATGAGCCGTTTGCCGACGCTTGCCCCAGTATCCCGCAGGGGGGGCAGCTGTCCGGGCTGGAAACTGAAGATCGTTGTCCATAACTGCGCAGAACAACGGGGGTTGGTGTGAAATTCATAGTGTTTGGCACCATCTGTGTCTGGCTTCTGGTCAGCATTCTTGCATTATTGTTCCGAGGGCGGGAGTAGGGGGCGCAATTTTTCGCGACCCTGCAGCAGCGGTGCATCGATGACCGTCCGGAGGTGTCGATCAGATCTTGCTCTTCCTGTGGTCCTGCAGCATCCCGAGTCAAATATTACAGACGACCCATTAAAAAACATTAAAGTAAGTCGCTGGTCAGCCGATACGTCTCTTGAGTGTGAGTGAAACAGCCCTGTCCGGAAGAAAGTCCGCTCGGGTCGCCAGCCGTTTCCCGCACCAAACGTCTTGGTTGGAAAACCACCGGCAGAAAGCCGGGCCGCCTAGAAAAGGAGAAAAGTCATGACAGTAAGCGATATCTCGTTGACCGCGGGGATGAGAACGAACCTCCTCAATCTGCAGAACACCAGTATGCTTCTGAACAGGACCCAGCAGAGGATCTCCTCAGGTAAGCAGGTAAACAGCGCATTGGACAACCCCACCAACTTCTTTGCCGCGCAAAACGCCAGTCAGCGTGCCAGTGACCTGTCCGACCGCAAAGACGGCATGTCGGAGGCCGTCCAGACCGTCTCGGCCACCAATGCCGGTATTACCGCGATCACCGGTCTGATCAGCGCGGCGAAAGGTGTGGCGCAATCCGCCCTGTCCACGAGCGACACCAACGTGCAGTCGAAGCTTGCGGCTCAATACGACACGATCCGCGCCCAGATCGACAACATCTCCTCCGACTCGGGCTATCGTGGCTTGAACCTGCTCAGTTCGACCAACACCCTGACCGTCACCTTCAACGAAGGCGCCTCCTCGGTGTTGAAGGTCATAGGCTTCCTCGCCAATTCCTCGGGGCTCAGCCTCACCGGTGCCGGCGGCAACTGGCAGGCAACCTCCAGCATCACTTCCGATGCGGCCAGGATGGACACCGCCATCTCAACGCTGAGGACCAATACCCAGACCCTGGCGGCCAATCTTAACATCATCACCACGCGCCAGGATTTCACCGACAGCATGATCAACACGCTGCAAACCGGCGCCGACAACCTCACCCTGGCCGACATGAACCAGGAAGGGGCCAACATGCTGATGCTGCAGACCCGTCAATCCCTTGGGACGACATCGCTTAGCCTTTCGTCGCAAGCGGCACAGTCCATCCTCAGGCTATTCTAGAGCGCTTCCGGCGGGATGGGGTTCCCCATCCCGCCGCACCACAGTCAGGAGTTCGTCATGACCCGTGAACCGTCGAAGGTGGAAACGTCCCAAAAGCTGCGCGGCGGCAATGCACGACACCAGAGAGAGGAGTCACCGGCGGATCTGAACAGGGAAGCCGCCAACATGCTGGAACTTCAATCGCGCCAGTCGAGTTGCGCCACCCCCTTAAGCATTTCCTCCAAGGCAGCGCAGGCTGTCCTCAGGCAGTTCTAGATAAAACCGTGATGATGGAAGGTGGCTGCGCAAACGGCTGCGTTTCTACATTACCTCGTGGTTCTCCAAGTTTTGTTCCCATAAATTCGTCGTTTTAGCATTCCTTCCTATTGCTTCTGCATTGCCCTTTGCACCGTTTCTTCTCCCTCATGAACTATAAATTGCCAAGCCATCTCCGGCGAGACAGTTATTGACGCCGCTGTCTTTGCTACCTGGGATCAAAGTGAATTTTTGTTAAAATAGCACAATAATTGCATAATTGTAGCAAGCGCATCAAAAGCACGGCATCTTTCAATGCAATTGTTTACATATGATAAAGTGAGGGGCCGCCATGCTTGTTCAGGTCAATTGGACAAACAATACCTACGACTATGTGAAGGATTTTATGCTCGATAGTTTGATAGAAGCTGGTGTAGTAGCGAGGTTCTTGCGCAGTTCGGGATGGGTGACTATAGGTGTTGATCCGATACGGTCCAAGTCCTCCGGCCGTGACTATGGCGGTGACGAAAGAAGGACTTTTTACGCGGATTGATGCTCAACCATTTCGCAATTGGGTGTGTTGGGATCTTTTACAATCGGGCGCGCTCTCTGTCGGTAATGTTTACAGAGGTATAGGTAGGAGGGGCCAGTTAATGGCGCACTTCTTATTTTACCGGACGCAGCGCCTGCCAACTGCCAGCGCCGTTAATGCGCCGGCACTGCTGCGACAACGAATACGGTTGTTCTCGGTAGCAAAAGAAGGCAGAGGAACAAAAGGCCGGCAAAAATGCCGGCCTTTTTGTTTAACTTAGGGGAAGGTTCTACTTTCGGTTGCGTCTCTTGTAGAGGGCCAGCCCAGCCAGGCCGAGACCGACAAGGGTAACGGTGCCGGGTTCGGGAACCGGTGTGTTGGGGTGCCAGGTCACGTCATGTGAACCGGGGTTGTTTTCAAAATTCCAGGTAGTTCTGATCTCCTGGTTGCCGGTTTCTTTGGTTTCCAGTGCCATGACGTCAAAGTGCGCCCAGTTGATTCCCGTGAATTGAAGGAGGATCTCTTTCAGTTCACCATTGGCCGGACTCTCGCCGGGATCGGCAAAGTTGGCAACCGTGCCAGCAAAGCCGAAATTGCCGATGTCGAAATACGCATAACCGGAGACCGTGCCGTCATGAAGCGGTGAGTGCTCGTTCGGAAAAAACAGCGAGGAATAAGCCACATCCGAGGAATGGTAACTGTTGCCACCGTCTGTGCTGATCTTTAGGGACGATGAAGCCAAAGCATCGGCTGAATAGGTAATCAATAACAGGGCGCCATGTGAATCGAATGCCGCAGGCGTGGTACCGTTGACCGCTGTCGACCAATCCCTGCCACCGTAGGCGCCTCCCAGATGGACTGCATTTTGAGCCTGAACGCCACCGACTACAATGATGTTGCCCGTTGTGATAGCCGTATCGGTCTCGTTTGGATTGCTCGAGTTGACATAGGGGGCATAACTGCCTGGAGATGCCCCAGGAACCCCGATTTGCAATGTTGGAACAGCATGCGACGTGCTGGAAAAGGTAAGCAGCAATACTAGGCCCATCACGGTTTTCTTCATTTCAACCTCCTCTGCGCCTCGATTAATTGCAACTCGTACTGGATGCAAGAAGCAGCCCATGTTGTAAGGGCCCTTGAAAACACTCAGGTTGTCATCTGCAATGGGGAGGCATTGTAAGCGTTCCCGACACTTTTGCCCAAGGCCGCTTCGGTTCCTGCGCAAGATCAGCGCCGGCTCCCCTTAGGCCTGCTCCCCTGGCACCGTGTGCGGGCTCTCCTGCAGATTCCGCAACTGGAAAACAGGGTGTCCTGGCCGCTACCAGAAGTCCCACCTGCCGGTATAAAGAACGTAGCCGGCGAGGGCCAGGTTGGTGACGGCGTGGGCGAGGACGCACTGGGCGAGGCTGCGGGTCTTGTAGAGGATGATGCTGTAGATGGCGCCGGCGACCATGCCGGCCACGAAGAGGTGGTGTTCCAGACCGAAAAGGACCGTGGTGGCAAGGAACGAGGTCCAGGTGAAACGGCCGATGGGGACCGATTCGAACTCCGCATCGATCAGGTAGCGAAGCAGGAACGATCTCCAGAAGAGCTCCTCCATGAGTGGTACCACGATCACGGCGCCTGCCACACGGGTCGCCGTCATCAGGAAGCGGACCGGTCCGTCAGGCAGGAGGCCCGGGTTGAACCCCCTGGGTGCTCCGGTTACCGACAAGGTCGAGTCGATCGAGACCCACATGAGGAAGGTCGCCAGCCCGATCAGGCAGACCCCCGCTGTCGTCCTGACGTTCATGAGGTCTTTCAGGCTTAGTTCCTGATACTGCCCCATGTATCTGTAGAGCACGGCCGCCACTGCGACGGTTTTGACGGGGTATAGGTAATACAGGGCGATGTCCGGTACGGTCAGCCAGTGCCAACGCACCGCGAGCTGGAGGCTTTCATCTATGGCGATGAAGGCCATGAAGAGCGCGAACGGCAGGGTGCGGGAGAGTGTGGCGTCGTCAATCCGGAGCGCTTTGGCGGCAACTTTACTCATGGTGACCTCTTATCATACAAAGGTGGGGCTTGTCCAATGAATGCTCTAAGGGGGTGGGCATTTTTCAGCCCAAGATATTTTCCGGAAAACCGTGATGTCGAAATAGCTTACAGGGGAGGTTCACATCTGTCGGTTTAGTTGACAGTTGACGGTTTACAGCGACGGCACAAAAAAGGGCGGCACCCGATGGTGTCGCCCTTTATGGTACGGCAGCTACCTCATTTTAGACGTTCTTGCGGCGCTTGCCGTAGATGGCGAGGCCCAGGAACCCGGCGCCCAGCAGCATCATGGTACCCGGCTCGGGGACGACACCTACCGCGATGTTGTCCGCTTCGAAAGCGAATGTCGAGCTGCTCAGGGTGAAGCTGTCGAAATGCGGCAGATCGTGGATGTTGACGTACAGGTTGGTCCCGGGGGCTGTCCGGTTACCGTTGGCGGGACTCGGGTTGATGGCGTCGTCGCCGGTGATGGAAGCGACCAGGGTGGCTCCGTTGTAGAAATCGATGGTGTTGTACGAATCGACCGACCCCCACCAGAGGCCAAGGTAGTTGCTCATGGTGAACCCGGTTGCCGTGCGAGAGCCGTTGGGAACGCTCACATAATTTGTGCTGTCAGGCGCCGATTGTCCAAAGGGGGCGGCGGTAACATTGGGGACACTACCTGATACGATCCCCCCGTTGCCCGACCAGCTGAAGACCGGAGCCGCGTCGAAAGTCTCCACCTGGGCTCCCGAATGCGGAGTGAGGAAGCCACCGTTGCCATCACTGATGCTTAGGTAATCGATGGTGTAGGCGGAGGCCGCCCCCGTCATTCCGAACAACAGAACTGTACTCAATAAAGCAACTAGTTTTTTCATATCTCCTCTCTCCTTTTCATTATGGGATTTGAATCAGTAGCCAAGCACGTTGCGTGCCAGTGGCGGGTAGGCGGCTTATCCTTTGTGTAACATGCAGAAACTTCAGATTTTTTTGCCTGTATCGAGGCATCCTCCGTGCGTTCTGCTCCGTGGCGCGCGATCCAGTTGTAAAGGATTCCGGCAGTTGAGGGTGAACCGGCTCCCGGTTCACCCCGGGAGCCGGTCTGCGGCCTTTGCCCAACCCCTTGAAGGAGCGCAGCAAGGGGGTAATCTGCTATTCTCGCTCCCTCCAGCCTGCGCCACGACGAAGTGGCATCTGTAAAATTTTCCGACGTCACATTTCCCGGTCGAATTATTTCGGCTTAATTACCCGCCCTTCGTATACCTCTGTCCGGTCTCCCTGCCGTTCTGGTCCATATCCAAGTGCCAATGAACATTGAATTATCCGGTGCTGGGCCGACTTTCCGGATATTAGGCCGTTAGCTGGGCCGACAGCCCCTTCTCAACATTTTTCTTGTAAATTAGAATCGCATCTGTTAAGAAATCCGACAGATGTCTCTAATTTAGCGCTGTTCACTAGCCGCTAAGCATTATCTGCGATCCGGAGGTGCTGTTTATGAAAAAAATCTCTCTCCTGTTGTTAATCCTGCTTGCCTGCAGCGCATGTGGCAGCAAGACCAAGGAATCTCTCTACGAAGAAGGTATGCAGCAGATGCAGGCCGCCAATCCCGGCGGTGCCGTGGTCTACTTCAAGAACGCCCTGGAAAAGGACGGCAACTTCAGCGATGCCCGTTTTCAGCTGGCTAAAGCCTATGCCGCTCTTGGCAAGGCCGAGCAGGCGGAAAAGGAGTTCACCAAGGTCCTGACCCAGAACCCGTCGCGTGACGAGGTCTTGCTGGAGCTGGCGAGGCTCGATAACGCCAGGGGAAAGGGGGAGCAGGCCTTCACCTTCGGGGAGCAGTACCTCTCGAAACATCCGGGGAGCGTCGAGGCGCTGGAGGTGCTCGGCACCTCGTGCGCGGTGAGAAAGAAATACCAGGAGGCGCAAGGCTATCTGCTGCAGGCGCTCAACGCAGACCCCGGACGCTCGGCTACCAGGCTGGAGCTCGCCTCGGTCAGCATGGCGACCGGCGGGGTGGATAAGGCGAAAAGCTACCTGAACGAGGTGATCCAGGCCGATCCGCGCAACTTCAAGGCGTTTTACATGCTCGCTGCCGTGGAACAGGGGGGCGGCAACCGCGACAAGGCGGTCGCGGTATATCAAAAGATCCTGCAGCTCGATCCCGCTCAGGTCACCGCACAGTACAAGCTCGCCCTGATCCACGTCGAGACGGGGGAGCTCGACAAGGCGGACAGCGCGGCCGACGAACTGATCAAGAAATTCCCCAAGCGGGGGGACGGCCACCGGTTGAAGGGGTTGGTGAGCTTCCACCGGAAAAAGTACCAGGAGGCGATCGCATCCCTGCAGCAGTCGGCAAAGCTTTCCCCTTCCCTGGAAGCCTACTACTTCCTCGGTCTTTGCTATTACAACACCGGCCAGCTGGAAAGCGCCCTGAGCCAGTTCCGCCTGATTCTGGACCGGGTGCCGGAGGCGCGGCAGGCCCGGCTCATGTCGGCTCAAACGCTGCTGGCCCAGAAGAGGACCGACGACGGCATAGCCGAGATAAAAAAGGTGCTTGCCAACGACGATGCGGATGCGACGGCTCATAACCTCCTCGGCACGGCCTTCATGGCCCAGGGGCATTTCGACGAGGGGATGCGCGAGCTGAATCGGGCAACCGCCCTGGACCCGAAGCTGGTTGCGGCCTATCTGAAGAAGGGGGCCTTCTATCTCAGCAAGGGGAAGATCTCCGAGGGAGAGAGCCAGCTTGCCACCGCCGTACAGGCGGCGCCGGACGCCCTGAACAGCAGGCTGTTGCTTGCCTCCTACTACCAGAAGCAGGGAAAGCCCGCCAAGGCGCTCTCGGTGGTGCAGTCGGGACTCACCGGGGGGAAGGGAGACGCCCCCCTGTACAACGCGATGGCAGCCCTGCAGTTCCTGGCGGGGAACAAGGCCGAAGGTGTGAAGAGTCTGGAGAACGCCAAGCGGGTCGATCCCGTCTCCCCCGCCTCCTACCAGAATCTTGCCGGCTACTACTCGACCTCGGGCGATTACCCCAAGGCGATAACCGAGTTGTGCTCGCTGCTCCAGAAGGATCCCCAAAACCTGAAGGCGATGTTCGGCCTGGCTGCCTTGAGCGAGATCTCCGGCAAGGAGAGCGAGGCGCTGGGATATTATGAGAAGGCCAAGCAGACCAAGGCGCCCGAGGCGTTCCTGGCGCTGGCCGACTATCACCAGAAGAAAAGCGCGCCGGATAAGGCGCTCCAGGTGCTCGATGAGGCGATCAAACTCGACCCCAAAGCCGCTGCGCCGCTTCAAGCCAAGGGACGCCTGCTGGTGGTTCAGAAGGAGTACCGCAAGGCACTCAAGTGCTTCGACGAACTGGAAGGGCTGAACGAGGAACAGGGGGTCTCCATGAAGATAGGGGCCTACCTGGCGATGAAGGAGGGTGCCAAGGCGGTCGAGCAGGCGGGCAGGCTGATAGCCAAACGCCCGAACTCGGCCAAGGGGCACCTCGTGCTGGCCTCGGTGTACCAGAACCTGAAGGATCTCCCCTCGGCCATATCCGAGGCCAATACTGCGATCAGGATCGAACCCAAGAGCGTCGAGGCCCGTGTCTATCTCGGCAATCTCCATCAGGGCAAAAAGGAATTCGACAAGGCGCAGGCCGCCTATCAGGACGCTCTCAAGATCAAACCTGACTCGCTTCAGGCGCAGTTCGCTCTCGGTGCGCTCTACGACGCCACCGGCAGGAAGAAGGAGGCGGCCGACAGGTACCGCGCGATCCTGACCCAGTCCGAGAGCTTCGTCCCCGCGCTCAACAACCTCGCTTATCTGTGCGCCGACGGTTACGGCAAGAAAGAGGAGGCGCTTCGCCTTGCCATCAGCGCCTTCAAACAGCAGCCGGGCGACGCCGGTGTGATGGACACGGTGGGTTATGCCCTGCTGAAAAACGGCCGCACCGCGGACGCTGTGCAGGTGATGGAACGAGCCGTGGCGCTTTTGCCCGCCAACCCGACGGTGAGGTACCATCTGGCTCTTGCCTATCACCAGTCAGGCGACAAGGTGAAATCGGAGCGTGAACTGCAAAAGGCACTTACCCTTGGCGAGTGCCCGGACACAAAGGCCACCAGGGAGCTGCTCGCACAGTTAAAGAGGTGACGTTATTCAGGTTGGGGTCGAGAGGCTCCAAAGTGTCTGACGCCCAGAGAGTGACGGATGGATCTGCGCCTTTTCATGATGCTGATTATCGATGCCCTGCTGGCCCTGGCCGCCCTTTTTTCGGCTGCGGTGCTGCGCTTTGGCAGCCTCTCCTCGTCCGAGGAGTGGCAGGCGGGGCAGGGTCCCAAGGTCTTCGCCATCTTCGTCATGGTAGTGCTTTTTTCCTCCTACCTGATGGAGGTGTACACCCTTGCCAGGGAAAGCCGCAAGCAGGATATCCTGGTTACCTGCCTGCAAGCCGGCGGGGCCGCCTTTTTCCTGCTTTCCGTGGTCTACTACCTGGACCCAAGCGTCATGCTGGGGCGCGGCGTGCTCTTTCTGGCCTTGGCCCTGTTCGTACTGTATCAGTTTCTCCGGCACGCTTTAAGCGGCGCCGGTCGTACTCCCTTCCAGCGCAGGGTGCTGATACTCGGCACGGGAGATCTGGCCCGGGAGCTGGGTGCGCTGCTCGATTCGACCAGCAGCCCCTTTACCCTGGCCGGTTATCTCCGCTGCGACGAGACAGGACACAGCTGTGAGCAGGTCATCGAGAAGGAGGGTGATCTGCACAGCACCGCGCGCAAGGCCAAGGCCGATATCGTGGTGGTGGCGCTTGCCGAGAGGAGGGGGGTGCTGCCGCTGCAGGAGATGATGCGCTGCAAGCTAAACGGCATCGAGGTGCTGGATGCCCCCACCTTTTACGAGATCGTCCAGGGCAAGCTGATGCTGGAGCAGATGACCCCCAGCTGGATCATCTTCTCCAGCGGTTTCCGAAGAACCGCACTGATAAACATCTACAAACGCTGCGTCGACGTCGTGCTCTCCGTGACAGGGCTTCTCATCAGTGTCCCGTTTTTCCCGCTGATAGCCCTTGCCATAAAGCTCGAGTCGCCCGGTCCGCTCTTCTTCAAGCAGGTGCGGGTCGGCAACGGCGAGAAGCCCTTCGTGCTCTACAAGTTTCGCTCCATGCGCCAGGATGCCGAGCGTGACGGGGCGGTCTGGGCGGTAAAAAACGATGCGCGCATCACCGGCGTCGGAGGTTTCCTCAGGAACTCCCGGATCGACGAGATCCCCCAGCTCTTCAACGTGCTGCGGGGGGACATGAGCTTCATCGGCCCGCGTCCGGAGCGCCCCGAGTTCGTGGAGAGTCTCAAGAGGGACATCTACTACTACTCGAAAAGGCACACCATCAAGCCCGGCCTGACCGGCTGGGCCCAGGTGCGCTACCCCTACGGCGCCACCGTCGAGGATGCCATCGAAAAGCTGCGCTACGACCTTTACTACATCAAGAACCTCTCCTTTTTTCTCGATACCCAGATCATCTTCGAGACGGTGAAGGTGGTACTCTTCGGGCGGGGAAGGTGAACCAAGACGTTCTACGTTCTATGTTCTAGGTTCAATGTTCGGAACCTCCAATGTAGAACGTAGGTCGGGTTAGCCCGGAGGGCGTAACCCGACGCAATCGATGAGGTGTCGGACAGGGGCTGTCGGGTTACGCTGCGCTAACCCGACCTACGCCTAACCCGACCTACGCTGCTTGAACCTTGAACCTTGAACGAGGGAAACATGAAACGACTATTGATGGCGCTGATGATAGGGTTGCTCCTCAGCTTCCCCCTTGCCGCACAGGCGGCGGACTACGTGATCGGCGAGGGGGACAGCCTCGACGTCTCCGTTTGGGGGGTGAAGGAGCTCAATTTTTCCGTCAAGGTCCGCCCCGACGGCAAGATCACCGTGCCGGGCCTCGGAGAGGTGGTGGCAAGCGGGAGCACCCCTAGTGCCCTGCAGAGCTCCCTTGCCGAGCGGCTCAAGGAACTGGTGAAAAATCCCATCGTCACGGTTTCCGTGAGGGAGATCACCAACAGCAAGGTGTACATCTTCGGCGGCGGCGTGAAATCGACGGTCTACGAGCTCTCCAGGCGGACCTCGCTTTTGCAGCTTCTCTGCATCGTGTCGGAGCTCAAGGGCGCCGATCTCGACAAGGCCTATCTGCTTCGCAGCGGCAAAAAGGTCAAGAGCAACCTGCACAGGCTCTTCATCGGCGGGGAGGTGGAGGAGGACCTCCTCCTGGAGTCCGGCGACGCGCTGTTTTTGCCGCTCCTGCTGGACAAGAGCGTCTACGTGCTGGGCGCCGTCAACACACCCAGGGCAATCGAGTTCAGGGAGGGGATGAAGGTGATGGAGGCGATCCTGGAATCGGGGGGCTTCACCAAATTCGCCGACCAAAACGACGTGGTGGTGCGCAGAAAGGATGGCAAGGAGGCGCTCTCCCTGGAGGTGAAGGCGAAGCGGCTCTTCAAGGAGGGGGACCTGAGCCAGAACATCGAGCTCAAGGCCGGCGATTACGTGATGGTGAAGGAAGGCTTTTTCTGAAAAGGTGGGCGAGGGATCAAAATGATCCATCTGAACGTTTCCAGACGGTGCGCATGAAACTGTAAGAGTTTCGCGTGATCCGCCTTTGAAAGCTCGTAGAAGGGGTGCCTATGCAGCAGTCTTCGGAACTTGACTACAAGAAATACCTGCAGCTCATAGCAAGGCGCAAGGAACTGTTCCTGGTGCTTGCGCTGGTCATCATGACGGTGGTCTTCATCGTGAGTTACGCGCTCCCCAGAAAGTACGAGTCCACCAGCACGGTCTTCATCGAGAAGAACGTGATCAGCGAGCTGGTCAAGGGGATCACGGTGACCCCCTCCATGGAGGACACCATCAACGTCCTCACCTACGCCATTACCAGCAGGACACTGATCAGCAAGGTGGTGGACACCCTGGACGTGAATCTCGCCAAGAGGGAGGGGGACACCGACGCGCTCATCAAGAAGCTGCAGCGCAGCACCACGGTAAAGGTGAAGGACAAGAATCTCTTCACCATCTCCTTTTCCGACAGCAACCCGAAGGTGGCGCGCGACTTCGTCAACACCCTGGTCCGCCTCTACATCGAGGAGAACATCTCCTCCAAGCGCGGCGAATCCTACGACGCCACCAAGTTCCTGTCCGAGCAGATCGATACCTTCAGCACAAAGCTCGAGAAGGCAGAGGAAGAGGTCAACGCCTACAAGCGGGACAAAGGGGGCCTCATCTCCATCGACGAGGGGAAGCTTTTCGAGGAGATCAACATGGCGCAGCAAAAGCTCTACGACCTGCAGCTTAGGCGCCGGCAGCTGGAGGGGATGCGCCAGGTCACCAAGAAGAGCACCGACCCGCTGCAGGCAAAGCTCACCGTCTTGCAAAGGAAGCTGGACGATCTGCGCGTGCAGTATACCGACAGCTTTCCCGAGGTGGTGAGCGTAAAGGCGGACATCGCGGCTGTGAAGGACCAGCTGAAATCGCGCAAGGACGGGACCCCGCAGCCGGTCGACCCCCAGGAACTGGCCAAGATCGAATATGAGATCTCCGCCTACAAGGTGACCGAGGACGGACTGCGGCGTTACATCGCCACCAACAAGACGCTGCTGCAGAACATCCCGGCGGCCAAGGCCGGTCTGGAAAAACTGGACCTGGAGAAGAAAAATCAGAAGAACCTCTACGACCAGCTGGTTTCCCGGCACGGACAGTCCGAGGTTTCCAAGCAGATGGAGGTGCAGGACAAATCCACCACCTTCCGGGTGGTCGACCCGGCCATACTCCCTCAGAAACCGGCCAACCCCAACCGTCTGCAGATCATGCTGATGGGGATGCTGGCGGCGCTGGCGGGGAGCTTCGCACTGCTGGTGCTGATGGACCGGCTGGACGGCTCGGTCAAGGATGTGGCCCAGGTCAAGGGATTGGGGGTACCGGTCCTGGCGAGCATACCCCGGATGGTCGACCCGAAGCTTGCCGCCCGGCAGCGCAGCAGGTCGCTCCGCATTGTCGGCGCCTGCGCGGCATACTTCCTGATCATGCTCGTCTTTCCGGCGATGGAGTTCATGGAGCGTCCCTACATGGACAGGCTTTTGGACAGCGTGAACATCGTTGAGGACGTCAAGGCGCTGGTGCGCTGACGGTAGTGAGGCAGCCCCGTACGGGCGCCATCCAGGGGAGCGAGGTTTGTTATGAGCAGGATCGAGATGGCGATGGAAAAGGCCGCAAGGCTTAGGGAAGAGGGGAAGGGAGCGCAGCCTGCGGCGCCGGAGCAGCCGAACCAGCCGGCGTCGAACCGGCCCGTGCCGGGTGCCGTGCATACGGCCCCGCCGGTCGCCGCGCGGGCGCTGGCCCCGAAAAACCCCTTCCTGGTCAACCTGCTGGAGCCGCATTCCGTGGCGGCCGAGGAGTACCGCAAATTGAAGTCGGCGCTGGTCAAGCTGACCGAGGGCGAGACCTTCAAAAACACCATCATGGTAAGCAGCGCGGTTTCCGGCGAGGGAAAGAGCCTCACCGCGTTGAACCTTGCCCTCTGTCTGGCCCAGGGGCTGGACCATACGGTGCTTCTGATCGACGCGGACCTGCGCCGCCCCTCGCTGCATCGATATCTCGACCTGGAGCAGGGGCCAGGTCTTGCCGAGGTGCTGATGGATGAGGCGGAAATCGGCGAGACCCTGGTCGCCACCGGGCTGGGGAAGCTTTCCGTGATCAGGGCGGGGCGCCAAGTGGACAACCCGACTGAGCTTTTCTCGTCGCTCAAGATGAAGGGACTCGTCGAGGAGCTGAAGCTGCGCTATCCGGACCGTTACGTGATTTTCGACACGCCGCCGCTGCTCCCCTTTGCCGAGAGCCGCTCCCTGGCCCGCCTGGTGGACGGGGTTCTCTTCGTGGTCATGGAGAGGCTTGCCTCCCAGGCAGAGGTAAAGGATGCGCTCGATGCCATCAAGGGGAGCGCCCTGCTCGGTGTGGTGTACAATGCGGCCTGCGTCAACTCCGCTGATGAGCATTACTATTACTACCGCAACAAGGGTGGCGCCAACGGGTAACCTTGCACCTTGATACAGCGCGGATCAGGCGTTTTAGTCGCTTTGCTTTTTCGGTTCGGAGTTCTTATGTACGAAGCATTCTTCAACCTGCGCAAGAAGCCGTTCGAACTGGTCCCGGACCCCGAGTTCATCTATCTGAGCCGCTCCCACCGCAAGGCGCTCACCTATCTCGATTACGGCATCACCCAGCGGGCCGGCTTCATACTGCTCACAGGCGACGTCGGTTCCGGCAAGACCACCCTGATCCGGGACCTCCTGAACAAGCGCTACGAGCGGGTGACCCTTGCCAAGGTCTTCAACACCCGGGTCAGCTTCGAGCAGCTCCTGGCTATGATCAACGAGGACTTCGGACTGAACGTCGCCGGCAAGGACAAGGTCGCGCTGATGCGCGATCTCAACGACTTTCTCCTGGAGCAGTACGCGGCCGGCAACCACCCGATCCTGATCATCGACGAGGCGCAGAACCTGGGGGCCGAGCTTCTGGAGGAGGTGCGGATGCTCTCCAACCTGGAGAACTCGAACAGCAAGCTGCTGCAGATCGTGCTGGTGGGGCAGCCCGAGCTGCGCGCAACCCTGGCAACGCCGGAGCTTTTGCAGCTGCGCCAGAGAATCAGCGTCAACTGCCAGCTGAAGCCGCTCACGCGCCAGGAGACCGCCGAGTACATCGTGCGCCGGATGGAGGTGGCGGGAAACGCCCGGGCCCTGGAGTTTTCCCCGGACTCGCTCGACATGATCTTCCAGTACAGCAGGGGCATTCCCCGGCTGATCAACATCATGTGCGATTTCCTGATGCTGTCGGCCTTCGCCGAGGAGGTGCGCTGCGTCTCGGCCAGCATGGCGCACGAGGTGACGGGGGATCTCGATTTCGAGAACCACTTCTGGGGCACCCAGCCCCCGCCGGCCGAAATGGTGGCATCGCCAGGCCTGGCGCTCCCTGCCGCACCGGATAACGACCTGTTGCAGCAGATCGCCCGGCGCATGGACGCCATGGAGCGGGACTCGGCGCAGGTCCCTTTGGCATTGAAGGAGCTCTGCGACGCCCTGGTGCAGCTCAAGGGGGATCTGAATGCCCAGGTCGCCGGCACCGAGGACCAGGTGGCGCAGCTGCGCAAGAAACTCGACGGCGTCTGTGCCGTCCTGGACGGCGGCGCCCCGCCCAAGCCCCAGAGCCGCCCTGCCTCCGTGGGATTTGCCCGCCGCTTCCTGGACGGCATGAGCGGCCTGAACGGCAAGCGATGAGACGCCACCTGCCGAACATCCTGCTGCCGGCGTTTTTCCTGGTGAGCCTCTCGAGCGCGGCGGCCTCCGAGTTCCGCGTGGTCCCCTCCATCGCCGTCAGCGAGGAGGTGAACGACAACATCCTTCAGGCCAGGGTCGGCGAGCGCCTGGAACTGGTGACCCGGGCCCAGCCCGGGGCGGCCCTGCGCTACCTGGGGCCGCACACGAGCCTGGACGCCTCCTACAACCTGGACTACCGCTATTACGCCCGCAACACCCGGGAGGACGAGTTCAACCACGCCGCCTCGCTGAGAGGGATGCTGGCGCTTTGGGATGACTTCTTCACCCTGGAGGCGAGCGAGAGCTACAGCCGGGTCCCGCTCGACCTGGCGAGGGACACCGTCCAGGAGAGCGTGCTGGTGAACCAGACCGACCAGAACGTAGCCACGATCTCCCCGTTTCTCACCTGGCGCCTGGGTGGCAACGGCACGCTGAGGACCGGGTACCGCTTCAGCGACATCCGTTACTGGCACTCCCCCGCCATCGACAAGCAGGTCCACGGCGCCTTCGCCGACTACCGGCACAGGCTGGGTGCCCGGCTCGATTTCGACGCGGGATATCACTTTTCCAGCACCGAAACCGCGCTGAACCGCTTCCAGAAGCACGACGTCTCCACAGGGTTTCGCTACCAGTACGGCGAGAGGTCGTTTCTCTACGGCAGCATCGGCCAGAGCTGGCTGGAGTTTTCCAACGGCCTGAACAGCAGCGACCCGTTCTGGAAAGTCGGGGTGACCGATGACTTCGGCCTCGCCGTGGCCACACTGGAGAGCGTGGTCCAGTACACCGAGGATCCGCTCACCCTCTCCACCCGGCAGACAGACTACAGCTTCAAGCTCGACAGGGCGCTGGAGCGCGGTCGCCTCTGGCTCTCCACAGGCTATACCGAGTACCGGGTCACACTGGACAGCTCCCAGGACCGGAAGCGATTCCAGCTGAACCTCGGGGGGAGCCACGAACTGCAGCGGGGGGTGAGCGCCAGCATCAGCGCGACCGGGGAGCGCTTGAGCCGCAGCAGCTCCACCTCCACCTCCTCCTTGAACCTCCCCTATCGCCTGGTTGCCAGCGCCTCTGTCAACTGGGCCATGGCCGAGGGGACGACGCTTGGCGGCACCTACAGTCACATAAGCTACCGGGAAGAGCCCGGGGAGAGCGCGGGGTCGATCGAGGTGAACCGCGGCATCGTTGAGTTGAGGAAGAGTTTTTGAGCATCGGCAACGCACTGACCATAGACGTCGAGGATTACTTCCAGGTATCGGCCTTCGAGAGCTGCGTGAGCGTTGCCGACTGGGAGCGCCACCCCCTGCGGGTAGAGAAAAACACCCGGCTGGTCCTGGATCTGCTGCGCGAGCACGGCGTGCAGGCGACCTTCTTCGTACTGGGGTGGATTGCCGGCAGATGCCCCGCCCTGGTGCGGGAAATCCACAGGGAAGGGCACGAGATCGCCTGTCACGGCAACAGCCACCGCCGGGTCGGCACCCAGAGCCGGCTCGAGTTCAGGGGGGACATCCGGGACAGCAAGGCGGCTCTGGAGGATCTGATCGGGGAGCGGGTGCTCGGCTACCGCGCCCCCAGCTATTCCATCTCCCTGCAGACGCTGTGGGCCTTCGACGAGCTGGTCGAGGCCGGCTACCTTTACGATTCCAGCGTCTTCCCGGTGCGGCACGATTTCTACGGCATTCCCGACTGGCCGCGTTTCCCCTTCACCGTCTCAAGGGGGAGCGACGGGCAATGGCAGCCGCTGGACGGCGCGGGGCCGGGGGAGGCGCCCGCTATGCGCGAATTCCCCATCACCACCTTGAAGCTGTGGGGGAAAAACCTCCCCATAGCCGGCGGGGGTTATTTCCGCCTCTTTCCCTATTGCTTCACCGAGTGGGGCTTGCGGCGCATCAACCGGCTGGAGCGGCGCCCCTTCGTGTTCTACCTGCACCCATGGGAGCTGGACCCGGGTCAGCCGAGGGTGGCGGGGAGCAGCCTGAAGAGCCGTTTCCGGCATTACCTGAACCTGGACCGCACCGAGGGGCGCTTTACCCGGCTGCTCAACGATTTTCACTTCACCACCCTGCGCGCCCTGCTGCAGGAGCTTCCGACAGAGCTGCAGATAGGACCGCAGAAGGCGTCGCCAGGGGTGGCGCCGTTGTGACAAAGGCATCTGGAGCGTTCCATTCCCGAGAGGTCAAAGATGGCGAATAATTCCGTTGCACTGAAGCAAAGCAGCAGCCTGCGGCAGACCCTCTTCCTGATCGTTTTTGCCGGCGCCTTCCTGGGCGCCTATTACCCGGTGCTCTCCTCCCTGGTGCGGGCCTGGGCCGCTTCCGACGATTATTCCCACGGTTTTGCCATAATCCCCCTGGCGCTCTACTTCGTCTGGCAAAAGCGCCCGGCGCTTCTGGAGCAGGAGTTCCGGGGCGCCTGGCCGGGGCTGCTGCTCGCCGTGCTGTCGCTACTTTGCTACGTGGTGGCCAAGAAGGGTGAGATGCAGACGGCGGCCTCCGTCTCCATGATCTTTTTCATCTGGGGGAGCGTCATCTATCTCCTGGGCTACCGGGTGTTCCGGATCTGCCTGTTTCCGCTGCTGATCCTTTTCTTCATGGTGCCGGTCCCTGCCCAGATCATCGCGGCGCTCACCATTCCTTTGCAGGTGATCGTGACCAAGGCGAGCGTGGCCCTTGCCTCGGTGATCGGGATCCCGATCTATCGCGAGGGGAACGTGATCAACCTTCCCGGGGGGGTCTTCGAGGTGGTGCAGGCCTGCAGCGGTCTGCGCTCGATCATGGCCCTGCTCACCCTGGGCGCCGCGGTCTCCTACTTTACCCTTCGCTCAAACCTGCTCCGCCTGGTCCTGTTCTTCCTGGCCATACCGATCGCCCTGGCGGTCAACATCATGCGGGTCTTCGTCCTGGTCTCGGTGTTCCATTTCAACAAGATAGATCTGTCTCACGGGACGCCACACACCATGCTGGGCCTTGGGGTGTTCGTGGCGGCCCTCGGGCTCTTCGTACTCTCAGGAAAGGGGCTCTCCTTATGCGAGCGGTGAAACCGGTAAAGTTTGTCATTTTGAGCCTGCTCCTCGCCGTGACCGCGTTTCTGGTCGCCACCCCCTCCGGCCCCGGCGTGGCAATCTCGCCCAAAAAGCCGCTGCAGCAGGTGTTTTCCCGGTTCGGCCAGTGGCAAAGCAGCAGGGATTTCCCCATGGATGCCAGGGTGGTCGAAGCGCTCGATCTCGATGACTTCCTGTTTCGCTGCTACCAGCGGGACAAGGTGAACGTGAACCTGTACATCGGCTCCTACCACAGCGCCAAGAAGGTGGGTGCCGCGCACGATCCGCTGGTCTGTTT
The DNA here is from genome assembly GCA_003499925.1 of Geobacter sp. Lineage (GTDB taxonomy): Bacteria > Desulfobacterota > Desulfuromonadia > Geobacterales > Geobacteraceae > Geomonas. The sequence goes on along the minus strand of DNRQ01000201.1, from coordinate 34,152 downwards.
CCAGGGGCAGGGGTGGAAGATCAACCAGCGTGACAGCGGCAGCTATTCCCTGGCGCGTCACCCGGAGCTGACCATCTCCTATTCCGCCATGCTGGCCGAGCGGCAAGGGGAGCGGGAGGTGGTTGTCTACTGGTTCCAGGCCAATGCCAAGGCCAATGCCAGCACGCAGTCCCAAAAGGTTGCCATGGTGCTGGACAAGATCTCCGGCAAGGACGAGTACAACGCCTTCGTCAGGCTGAGCGCACCGGTAGGGAGCGAAACACCCGAGGCGGTGCGCAGGCGGATTTTCGATTTCGTCGAGGAGTTCTACCCCGAGTTCCTGGGGTACGTGAAGCGCAGCTAAGGCAGGTAGGCCGGCCAGGCACCGGGGGCGTGACTGGCACCGATGCTACCCGCTGACGGAGACCGCTCCCAACAACAAGGTTTCTCATCCGATGATTTATCTCCACATAGCTCCCTTTTTCCTGGCTGCCGGACTGGCGAGCTTAACCGGTCTGGTCCTTTATCTCTGGTTCTTTGCCATGGTCTACTTTGCTTGCGGCAAAGCTGAGACTGCCATCGCTTCGAGGCCGAAATCGCGCTTCGTCTTCGTGGTACCCGCCCACAACGAAGAGGCGGGGATATCCACCACGGTGCAGAGTCTGCTGAGCGTTTGCTACCCCCCTGATCTGTTCGATGTCGTGGTTGTCGCGGACAACTGCACCGATCTGACGGTGGAAAAGGCAAGAGCCGCGGGGGCTCAATGCCTGGAACGGCACGATAAGGCGCTGCGTGGCAAAGGGTACGCCCTCCGGCATGCCTTTGCTGAACTCATGCCGAGAGGCTACGACTGCTTTGTAGTCATTGACGCAGACAGCATTGTCAGCAGCAACTACCTGGCGGTTCTCGATGCCCGCCTGATGCAAGGAGAGCAGGTCATTCAGACCTACAACGGCATATCCAACCCGGATGCGAGTGTCTTGACCTATCTGTTTCAGGTAGGGAACTTGATAGAGAACAAGCTTTATTGGCAACCAAAGCATCGCGTCGGTCTGCCGGTTCTTCTGAGAGGAAACGGCATGTGTTTCGGCCGTGAGGTACTGGAAAAATACCCCTGGAACGCCTTTTCCATCGTGGAGGATACCGAGTACGGTCTGATGCTGCTAAATAACGGCATCTCTATTTCTTTTGCGGCCGATACCGGAGTCTATGCCTGCCAGCCGGAGAGCCTCCAGCAGGCTTTTGCCCAGCGGGTCAGATGGGCCTCCGGCAACTCGACGCTGACCAGGGGGCGGGCGATCAAGCTGATTGCCTCCGGTGTCATGCGCCGCAGTCTGCCGTCGGTCGACCTCGGCATTAGCCTCATCTCCGGCAGCAGGCCGTTGCTGCTGGTGGCCAACGCGGCATTACTGGCGCTGTCATTTCTTTGCCAGTCGCAAGCGATGCTGCGCTGGGCGAGCCTGCTGCTTCTTGCCCAAATCCTTTATATCGGCATGGGAATAGTTCTGAACGGTTTCTCCCCGCAGAAGATGATGCGACTGTTCATGGCACCTTTTTACCTGGCCTGGCTTTGCACCGTTTCACTGCTCGGTGCAGCCGGGTTTCGGAAAGACCAGTGGGTCAGGACCACCCGTTCATGACCGGCCCCGTAACCATAGCTCATCTCATAGCAACCAATTTCTACGGCGGGCCGGAAAAGCAGATTCTGAATCACGCGATCCGGTTGGATAAGGAGCGGTTCCGGTTCGTTCTGATCACGTTCGTGGAAAAAGGGGAGCCCAACCAGCTTGAGGAAATGGCCCGGTCCAACGGTGTTGAAGTGGTGCAGGTGCATGTTCAAAACCCGTTCGATCCGGTCACCATCTGGCGCATCCTGGCCATCTTGCGCCGGCTGGATGTCGAGCTCATCTGCGCCCACGGCTATAAATCCAACGTCATTGGCCGGCTCGCTTCCTGGCTTGGGGGGGTTCCGCAAATCGCCATCTCCAGAGGGTGGACCGCTGAAAACAGAAGGATCCGGTTTTATGAAAAACTGGACAAGTTTTTCCTGCGTCTTGCCGACTGTGTCGTTGCCGTATCCCACGGTCAGCGCGAGAAGATAGTTGCGCTGGGGGTGCCGTCGGTCAAGGTCGCGGTGATCCACAATGCCATCGACCTGGTCGGGATTCCGGCGCCGGGTCTGCGCGGGTTGCGGCGGGAGCTGGGGCTTCCTGACGATGCCATCGTCATCACTTCCGCAGGGAGGCTCAGTCCGGAAAAAAACTACGCAGCGATGATTGAGGCATCTCGGGAGCTGATAAAGGGGAACCCGAGAGTGTATTTCGTTATCTTCGGGGAAGGCTTTTTAAGGGGTGAACTGGAGCGGAAGATCGAGTCGGCAGGATTGTCGGGACGTTTTCTGCTTCCCGGCTTCAGAAGCGATCTGCAGCAAGTGATGCATGAGGTCGACATATTCATGCTTCCCTCATTCACCGAAGGACTGCCCAACGTGGTCCTTGAAGCCTTTGCCGCCCGAAAGCCGGTCGTGGCGACAAGGGTAGGCGGCACCCCCGAAGTGGTCCAGGAGGGGACATCGGGCTTTCTCACCAGACCGGACCAGCCCGAACTAATGGCGAGCCACCTTTCGGCACTTGTGGCCGATCACGGGCTTCGTGAGGGGATGGGGCATGCCGGTTATGCCTACATAGAAGAGCATTTCGACTTCGCGGCCCAGACCGCGGCATATGAGAGGCTCTATACGGATCTGCATTCGGCAAAGAAGCGGAGACCCTGACTATGGTGCCGTTCATTACCGTGGTCATGCCGGTACGCAACGAGGCGAGGTTCATAGCCGATACCCTGGGCCAGCTCCTGGCTCAGGAGTACCCGCCGGATCGTTACGAAATATTGGTAGCCGATGGTATGTCGGATGATGGTACACAGGCGATAGTCCAAGGGATTGCCGGTAATAATCCGCAGGTTCGCCTGTTGGTAAACCCGAAGCGATTTTCCAGCAGCGGCAGGAATATCGGCTTCAGGAACGGCAGAGGGGAGTATTTCCTCGTTGTCGATGGACACTGCTTCATTCCTGATGGACAACTATTCAATACCCTGGTCCATTGCTTCTTGAAAAGCGGCGCTGCTTGCCTCGGTCGCCCGCAGCCGTTGGATCCGCCCGGCTTGAGTACTTTTCAGGTGTCAGTCGCCTTGGCCCGCGCCTCGCGACTCGGTCATGGCGGTGATTCGCTGGTATACGCGGATTTCGAGGGTTTTGCCAGCCCGGTGAGCAATGGAGCCGCCTATACTGCCGGCGTTTTCGATAGCGTCGGATATGTCGATGAAAACTTCGACGCCGCTGAAGATGTGGAATTCAACTATCGAATAGAGCAGGCAGGGTTGCTCTCGTACTCGAGCTACAAGCTGACAGTGCGGTACTATCCACGTGAGAGTATTTGCTCCTTGTTCCGACAAATGAAAAGGTATGGTATCGGTCGAAGGCGGTTTATAGGGAAGCATCCTAACGCACTGACTGTCAACCAGCTAGCACCGTCAGTATTCACTGTCGGACTGGTATTTCTTCCCCTAGTCTGCTATTCCCTCCTGACGGGCAGGAACCTGATGCTGGCAGCATTGGCCGGGTTCCCCTATTTACTGTACGCAACTTTTGTGACAATTGAGTCAATACGCGTAATGGTCAAGGAAGGGTGGAGATATGGAATCCGGCTGCCGGCAATCTTTCTAACCATACATACCGGCCTGGGTGTTGGCTTTATAACCGGCGAAGGGCGGAGATGATTAAAATAGCCTTCGTGATAGATACCATTAACTCCCCTACCGCCGGAACCGAAAAACAGCTGTTGCTACTGCTCAAGCATCTCGATCGTAGCAGGTTCCAGCCCTCTCTCTGTGTGCTGCGTTCATCGGAGTGGTTGCTGCGAGAGTTCGATTTGTGTCCGCTTCACATCATAGATCATGCTTCTTTCAAAACGGCACGTGGATGGATTAAGATCCTGGAATTCTCCCGCTTTCTTGGAGAGGGAAGCTTTGCCGTTGTCCAAACCCATTTCAGAGATTCGACCGTCTTGGGTACCGTCGCTGCGAGAGTTGCCGGTGTTCCGAATATAGTAGGAACTCGGCGAAACCAGGGGTACTGGCATACCACGCTGGAGCTCACGGTTCAAAAATTTCTCGCCCGCTGGGTGACGGCTTTCCTCTCCAATTCGCGCAACACCAGGCAATGGGCGGAAAAAACAGAAGGGATCGCTCAAGACCGAATGGTTGTCATTCACAACGCACTTGAGGTCGAGCGCTACCGCAGAGCCACGGAGAGTCATCGTTTGGCCTTTAGAGAAAAGCTCGGTTTTAGATCCGGTTCAGTCATCATCGGGATTGTCGCTAATCTGAGGCCGGTAAAGGAGGTCGGTACCTTTATCAGAGCTGCCAAACTGGTGTCGGACCGCTGTCCGGAGGCCCGTTTCGTGGTCGTCGGAGATGGCCCGGACAGGGCAGATTTGGAACAACTTGTCGCTGAAATAGGAATAGGATCTCTGGTCAGGTTCCTTGGCAAACGCCTAGACATCCCGGAAATCCTCGGCTGTATCGACATGGGTGTGCTCTCCTCAAGCTCGGAAAGCTTTTCCAATTCGATAGTGGAATACATGGCTGCAGCTCTGCCGGTAGTTTGTACCGATGTCGGTGGCGCCAGGGAGGCCATAGAGGACGGCATCAACGGCTTCGTGGTTCCCACCGGGGATTGCACGGCAATGGCTGACAGAATTGTCGAAATGGTAACCTCTGGCGATATGGCTTCCGCGGGAAGAAGCAGCAGGGAGAAGGCCGGCGAACTGTTTTCTCTGCCAGCTATCATGCGGCAATACGAGGCATTTTACGAAAAGCTGGTGCTGCCATGAGAGTACGGTACCTGCCATGTCTCATGGCGGCTAAAGCACTGCAATTGGCGCGACTTGCGACCCGAATGCAATAAAACTGCGACAGGGTGAAGCAGCTGGATTATTCCGAACCGGCAGGGTGAAAAATGACACGACACGATATCAAGATCATAGCAGCTGACTGCCTCAACCGGCTTGGAGTGGTCGATTGGTTGGCAAGAAGACAAAATGCCGTCCAGATTCTGATGTTTCATCAGGTGAATCCTGTTGAAAATGCCGTGGGTCTCAGCGTTACTCCTGAACTGTTCGAAAAGCTGGTGATCTTTCTGAAAAGCAGGTACGAGCTGATAAGCCTGCAACAAGCCGTCGAGCGTCTTGCCTCGCATGATCAACCGACCGGCTGTGTCCTGACCTTTGATGACGGATTTCGCGACAACTACGATCATGCCTTTCCCATACTGAAGAAACACGGGATCCCAGCCACGATCTTTGCGACTGTTGATGCACTTGATTCGGGAGTTTCCGGCTGGGACCTGTTTGATCAGGCCGTTATGGAAGGAGAGCACGAAAGCGTTGATCTGACGCGTTTCGGACTCGGCAAGCTCTCCGCTGGCAAGCACGAGCGACAGTCATTAGTAGCAGAACTGCACCGCATTCTCAAGGCATTACCTGACGCCGCTAAGCGCGAGATCGTCGATCATGTAATTGCAGAACACAACCCGAATAACTTCTGCCGCACCATGCTGACCTGGAGTGAGGCTAGGGAGATGGCTGATAGCGGCTTGGTGACCATAGGAGCCCATACCATCACCCATCCCATCCTTTCCCGAACCGGGCCGGAACAGGCGCGAAAGGAGATCATCGATGGAAAGACCCTGGTTGAGCAACGTCTCGGATTGCCTGTTGACTACTTTGCCTACCCAAACGGCAACAGGACCGATTTCAACGATGAACACCAGACCATGGTTCAAGCCGGTGGATACAGCGCTGCATGTTCCACCATCGTCGGCAGCAACAGAGCCGGCTGTAACCTCTTTGCGCTTAAACGGTTTGACGTCACTACACGAGTGTGCACTGACACTTCTGGCCGTTATTCGGAAGCCTTATTCTCAGCTAACATTTCCGGATTGTTCATGTTGGGTGGCCATTGATGCAAACCTGCAGCTTTCAGGTGTTGTTGTCTCAGTTGAACAGAGATGTTGACGATCTGGCTCCCGGCATCTTGAATGAATATCCCTTAGAAAAGTATTCCGTGATTCTGGAAAGACGAAACCAGTTTGCAGGTTATCGTGACCCCGGCGTCGAAGTCACCCGGCTGTGCAAAGCGATCAAGGAAAGAGGCGGCGATCAGCTACTCGGCCTATATCACCGCAGCCTGCTGCTGCATCTTATAATTGCTAATGGCGGTGGCTTTGAAAGATCGTCTTTCCCGGAACCGATTAAGATCGAGTTCTCGGAAAGTTTCAATCGCATCGTTTCGGGGCTGGAAGCCAAGCCGCCGGAACTATATTCGTGGGGTGAGGATCTTTTTTGTAAAGACTTGGCAATTTGTTGTTTCAGGATGTTTCCGGCAAGGTGTCTTAAGGTGGAGATGCGAGTCGGCATTCCGCGCAGCTTTCTCATGAGAATTAAAGCTGCTGAACTTGTTCGGTTTAGCGCCCTTATGATGCGCCTCGGCGGGTTCAGCCCTTATTTCGAGAACCACCTGGATCTCCGCGGCAAAGATGGCCTGAGCCCTGAGGTAAGACATCATGCCATGAAGTTGATCGGCCAGATGGTAAAGCTGTCACCTGGCATCAAGGGAGTTATTGGAGCAAGTTGGTATTATGACCCTCAGATCCAGGCAATCAGCCCTCGATTGTCATACCTGCGGCAACAACTTCAGGATGCGGGGGGGGAATTCTTCTTTGCCGGACGTAGCGATCGGGTGACCCGGTTGGCCATCTCGGCTTCTGCCACCCGAAGAAGGCTTCATGAGGAGGGAAGCTATCAACCTACGAATTACATGGTAGTGTGGCCGCGTGAGAAGGTCCTGGAGTGGCTGGATCGAGGCGTTAGTCGTTGATAACAGGTGAAACAGGCGGAAAAGCACCCCTTGATGATCGGATATAACAATGGCAGATTCAAATCACTGCGCGGTTAAAGTCTCTGAAGTACCAGTAAGGCCATTATCTTGGATATTGATAATGGTCTGTGCTTATTTATTTATGGTCATCGAGCGTCCGTGGGAATCGATTAAATATCTGGACGGGATTCCAGTTGAACGTGTTTTTGCCATAGCAATGATTGTTGTTGCTATCATGCATAACAAGCTCAAGCTTGTCAGCTCGCCGACAAACAAGTGGGTACTTGGCCTGCTCCTTATTCACTTCGCTCTGGCCCCATTTGCATACAGTACCGAATATGCCTTTTCCCAGGGCATTGAGTATCTCAAGATGGTAGTGCTCTATTTGCTAATGCTGTCGCTAGTGGATGATGAGTCGGGCTTGAAGTTATTTATCAAAACGTATATTTTTACCATGATGTTCTATGTGCTGCATTCATTGAGAGAATATCATAATGGCCGTCACGTTTGGCGTATGGGTATCTCCCGCATGGTAGGCGCTGACAGTACTTTGAATGATCCGAATGCCTTTGGCGCCAGCGTGGTACTTTCGCTTCCCTTCGTCTACGCTCTGCTACGGTCCGAAACGAGCTCGCGGCTCCGAAAGCTATACTATTGCTACATCTCCCTAGCAGTTATCTGCGTGGTCCTTACCGGGTCTCGTTCGAGCTTCGTCGGATTGTTGTTCCTTTTTTTGCTGTGGGGAATGGTGCAGCATGGAAAACGAAAGCTTGTGATCTTGACCGTGGCTATATCAGCTGTCATTGCCATCTGGTCCGTCATGCCCGATGAAAAGCAGGAGCGCATTCGCACGCTCTGGGATGAGGAAGCCGGTCCGGCAAACGCCCATTCCTCGGCTCAGGGTAGGCTGGTAGGGCTCAAGGTGAGTTGGGAGATGTTCAAACGGGCTCCCATAACCGGTGTGGGGGCTGGCGGCAAGAATTATATCGGCTATCGAATGGCGAACAAGATAGACGAAGAAGGACATGAGTCGCCGACCCAGGCCCATATTCTTTATGGGGAGGTTCTCGCGGAGTTGGGCGCATTCGGGGCATTTCTTCTGGCAGGCCTGGTGTGGGCAATATGGTCCTGCAGCAGGTACGCTCGATCACGCTTGTTGCAGGCGGGCTTGAGCGCAGGCTTTTCCTATGCAGCGGGGGGGGCGATCATTGCAAGCCTGCTATTGTTGCTGCTTCTCGGCGTAGGCGGGCACAATTTCTATCGCCCGCTGTGGCTCTGGCTGGCAGCCTGGTCCGGAAGCTTGTTCCGTATCACGAATCAGCTTAATCCCAGGTGGAGGAGTTCTGAATGAACTTGAGAAGAGGGAGACGGATTTGAATCCAAAAATCAGAATTCTGTTGGTAGTGCGTTGGCCTGTAGGAGGGATACGCACCTTTATAAAATACGTCTATGGCAAGTTCGAGGCCGAGAACTACGAACTTACCATTTTAGGCCCAGAGGGCCGTGATATGAGTGTGTTGATCAAAGACTTGAAGGATGTCGACGTTAAATTCATTTCTTTGAGCAAACGGCCCTCGTTGTTTCAGATGTTCAGTAAAGTCATGACTTCTATACTTGCAGGAAATTTCGACCTCGTCCATTCGCATGGGTTCACCTCCGGCATGTCTGCTGCTCTTCCTGCATTTTTGTTCGGGAAGCCGCACATTTTGACTTCACACGACATTTTGAACGACAGACAGTTTGATGGCTTTGCAGGCCGGGTCAAGAGGAGCGCTCTCCAAATCTCGCTGCGCTGTGTAACGCATGTTCATTCGGTAAGTAACGACGCGCAGGAAAACCTGCTGCGTCATTTTCCGGAATTCAGGAAAGGTTGCAAATGTATAGTGATCAAAAACGGAATAGAGATCGAAAACTTCCTGAACGCGAAGCGTTTAGATCTCCATGAGCTGCTAAAGGTCGACAAGGATACCTTCTTGATCGGGTTTCTCGGCCGGTTCATGGCTCAAAAGGGGTTTACCTTCCTGGTGGACGCAATCGAATTGCTTTCAGTGCGCCGGGATCTCTCTCGGAAGCCGATTGTCGTGGCGTTCGGAGATGGAGATTTTATTCGTGAGGAAAAGTCTCGTTTAGCTGACAGAGGTTTGAGCGGGCATTTCGTGTTCATGCCGTTCACTCCCGATGTCGCAGGCGTACTAAAAGGATTGGACGTAGTGGTAATGCCGTCGCGATGGGAAGCTTGTCCGCTTTTGCCTATGGAGGCTCTAGTGTCAGGAACTCCGCTTATCGCTTCCACTTGTATCGGTCTAGGCGAGGTTATTGAGAACACACCGGCAATTAAAGTCAGACCAGAGAGCGGGTCCGATATCGCTGAGAGTTTGTTTTCATTCATGAAGAGCGGATCCAAGGGCCGATTTGATAGTTTTGTCACTGAAGCGGCTGATAGGTTTTGTGTCACAAATCAGATTCAGTCATTGAAAAAGCTGATTAAAGATACTGTTGACAAAAGCCTACTCAAAAGGTGATTGTCATGAGCCAAGTCGCAATAATAATTCCATGCCATAATTCAGTGAGCCTTATAGGCAGAACATTAGACAGTATCTTCTCTCAATCCTACGATAAGTTTAGGTTATATGTAGTCGATGATAATTCCAATGATGGAACAGCAGACATACTTCATTGCAACAGGCACAGACTGCAGGTTTTGCATCACGAAGGCAATGCTAACAAGGGCGCAAGCGAATCTATAAACCTCGGAATCCTGAACTCGGAAAGCGAATATGTCGCACTGTGTGACCACGACGATGTATGGTACGAGAATAAACTGAAGGAACAAATGCAGTTTTTAGAACTAAACAAAGATGTAGGCCTGGTGTATTCAGACGGGTATGTCATTGATGAGCATGATCGCCGTCTGCATTCACTGCTGCCGAAACAACACACAGAGAATGGTTGTCCCAGCACGTTGTTGTTGAATAACTACATTAGAACACCTTCTAGCGTCATGATAAGACGGAAGATTTTCGAGAGCGTAGGTTTGTTTAATGTGAACCTGAGGTTCTCGCATGATCACGATATGTGGCTTAGAATCTGTGAAAAGCATAAGATTGGCTACCTGGATGCCGTTCACCTAGGGTACCGGCAACATTCTCAGCAGAATTGCAGGAAAAAGGACCTTTGGACGGAAGGTTTCGACATCCTGAACGATGCTGTCGCCAGATATCCATATGATAAGGTTAGCCAACGTAAAAGGCTTGCTGTTTTGAACTACAGAATTGGTTTGTTTGAAATAAGGAATCATGAACCAGGTAAGGGAATTTGCCACTTGCTTCAAGCCTTTTCTCTGGATCCTTCAAGATCAATTGAGCATCTCTTGAATAAAGCCTGTGCTGGCTTACGTTAAACCAGCATTGGCATGATTTACCAGCCGGAGCCCTTATGAGTAAAAAGCTGATACTGAATTCATGTTCCGGTGTGCTTTGTTTTATCATAAATATTGCAGTCGCCTTTATCATGAGTCCAGTGATTCTCAAGGTCCTTGGCAACCGTGACTATGGGCTATGGGAACTAGTCATGAGCGTTATAGGTTACATGGGATTACTGGATCTTGGCATCGGCCCGGCGCTGGTTCGGTTCGTGTCGGTGGCCAATGGCAAGGAAGACCGAGAGGATCTGCAAAAGACTATCAGCACGGCTCTGCTGTTCTTTGTTGCCATAGGTGGCGTTGCTCTGCTTCTTTTTGCTGCGTTGGGCTATTCCCCACAACTGATTGCCGGCAGCGACACCAAGAATATCGCCAACGTTGGTACCGTCTTTCTGCTGCTCGGTCTGGATGCCGGATTGTTGTTTCCCTTGCAGGTGTTTGTCGCCACTTTGATGGGATTGCAAAGGCATTATTTCATAAACGGCGTCAGGGCGGTTTTGTCAATCTTCCGTGCCTTGCTGACGTTTTACCTGCTACAGCGCAATCCCGGCAACGGCCTGATCGTGCTCGCCTTCCTTGAGCCGATTTTCACACTGCTGCAGTTTGTCATGTTTGCCGGGGCGGTCCACTTTATCAAGGAGGTTCCCAGGATGGTTCTCTCCGCGGTGACCTGGGGCAAGATGAAAGAACTCTTCACCTTCGGCGTCAAGAGCGCCACCATGCTGGTAGCTTCACGTCTGCAGAACCAAAGCGTCCCCCTCATCATCGGAAATGTCGTAGGCCTTGGTAGTGTGGTTTACTTTGTGATGCCCAACCGGTTGGTTGATTATGCCAAGGGCCTTTCCCAAACCGTCGGGTTTCCGCTCACACCATATTTCGGGGCAACGATAGGAAAGGGCGACCAGGCCGGCGTCTTGGAGGCGTGGCTCAATTCCACTCTCGCCCTGCAGATTGTGTCTTTAGCCATGCCGGTAGCCATTTTTTTCTGCGGCGGAGCGTTTCTATCGCTTTGGATCGGACCCGAATACGCGGTCGCCGGACAATGGGTTCTCTATCTGCTTCTGGCAGGGCTTGTGGCGGATTCTTTGGCCTCCAACTCTTTCCGTATTCTGACAGCCCAGTCACAGCATGGCAGAAGCGCCATGCTGTGGTTACTGTTTTCCGCGCTGAGTGTACCCATAGGGATCTGGGGTGCCTCGCGGTGGGGGGTGGTCGGGGTAACCCTTGGGACCACCTTCGTGATGGTTTTCGGGAATCTGGTTACCATCTTGCTGGCATGCTCAGTCATGCAGATTTCAGTGGCCGCCTATCTACGAAAAACCTTCCTGAGACTAGCGCTGCCTTTACTGCTTCTTATATCTGTGCTGTGGATGATGGAAGCAGTGTCATCCGTGACCAGCTACTTCAGCCTGTTTGTACACCTTCTGGTCGGAGGGTGTGTCTATTGCCTGGCCGTCTGGCGCTTAACCCTGACCGGGGAGATCAGGGAAAGAGTGCGTAACAGCTTGAGTCTGCGATTCGCCACCCAAGAATAGACGCTCACCTTTCAACTCGGTATCGCACAACCTCTGCAATGGAGTTAATTATGGAGCCATTTACTGCTGATACGTTTTCGTTACTTGTTCGTAATATAATTGCTCCTCTCTGGGCAGCAAAGGAGGGATCGCCCTATATAAATCATCTGAAACAACTTGGAAATCTGAAGAGCCGCCCCTTGTCGGCGGTTCGTGAGGACCAATGGCAGCGGCTTCGCAGGATCCTTGATCATGCCTACGATCACACCGATTTTTACCGACGCCACTTTGATGCCGCCGGGGTTGCCCCCTGCGACCTCAAATCACTCGACGACCTTCAGAGGTTGCCCCTGCTTACCAAGGACGACATCCGTGCCAGCAGAGGTGCCATGGTGGCTCGAAATGTTGCTCGCGAGCGTCTGATTGCCAAGAAGACCTCTGGCTCAACTGGCGTCTCTGTAGAGTTGTTCGTTGACGAAGACAGCGCACAGTGGAAGAGGGCCGTGGCGATTTCCTATAACCGCTGGGCGGGGTGGGATATCGGCGAGAAAATAGGGGCAATATGGGGCAATCCCCAGAACAACCTCAATTGGCGCACCAAGTTGCGTAACCTGCTTCTTGAGCGGTACACCTACCTCGACACGCTGAAAATGGACGAGCAGGCGATGCTGGATTTCCACCATCGGCTGCTCTCCCTGCGTCCAACCCTGTTGTTCGGACATGCACATTCGCTCTACCTGTTTGCCAAGTTCCTCGAGAAAAAGGGATGGCACGATATCCGTCCCCGCGGGATTATCAGCACCTGCATGGTGTTGCACGATTTCGAACGCGTCGTGATAGAAAGAATGTTTGGCTGTAGCGTCACCAATCGCTACGGTTGCGAGGAGGTCAGCCTCATCGCTTGTGAATGCCCGGCTCATAACGGCATGCATCTGAACTGCGACTCGCTGATCGTGGAGTTCATCCGGGACGGCAAACCGGTACTGCCAGGCGAACCTGGAGCCATAGTGGTGACTGACCTCACCAACTTCGGCATGCCGTTCATTCGCTACAAGGTCGGCGACGTGGGGGTTCCTTCTGCCAAGGTGTCTTGTTCCTGTGGATGTAGCTATCCCATGATGGATTCTCTTGAGGGGAGGGTCGCCGATTACGTAGTGACACCTGATGGCAACTACATTTCAGGCATCTCTCTTACCGAAAACTTCGCCATGCACCTCGGTGGAGTCAAGCAGATGCAGATCGTGCAGGAGCGGCTTGATTTTCTGGTTTTCAGAATTGTCAAAAGTGAGACCTATGGTGAGCAGACCATACGGGACATCGATCGTCTCGCCAAGGAGCGTTTCGGGAGCCAAATGCAGTATCAGATCGACTGCGTCGGCTCGATCCAGTCGGAAAGTTCGGGCAAGTACAGATTCTGCATTTCGAAGCTCGATAGTCCGTTCTCTTGATCCCGGCAAACGGGGTTGGCTCTTTGGAACGATGATAAGGAGGCGCAGGTCCGACTCGGGCTTGCTCGCCGGTAGGAACTGCTCTTGGGAAGAGCCCTTCCGGGACGGCTTCAAATTAGAGGATGTGAAGCCGGGTTTGTGATTCAACACACATAGCTTTCTTTTGTTATAATGCATAATGCTTTAAAACTGGACGACAGGCGGCTGGCCATGTCGGTATCCAGTCGTGAGAACGGTGCAGTAAGGCGAGGGGCCGACCTGGTGAGGCGGGGGTGCCGTACGCTTCAAGCCATGTTTTCAATCATTGACAGGGTAGGGACTACACCCCTAAGGCGGGGCCTGTTTAGGAGAACATCTGGAGGTTGAATATGATCAACAAGTCGCCGGCTAGGATTTCCCATGTCATCACTTCTGTAGCACTTGCTGTTTTTATAACTGTTTCTGCTAATGCTGCATCATTTCAGAACCTCGACGAACTTTCCGCACGCAAAGTTCGTCTCGGGACCGCGTCCTTGGCTCCTTCCCTGCTGGAAAAATCCGCCAGTGGCTACACTTGGCAACCCGAGACATTGATGTACAACGATACGGCCACAGGGAACGAGGTGTGGAGGCTTACCTATACCGCCGGTAAGCAGAATTTCACGCAGGACATATCTAAAACCCATTGGAGTGCCAATGGGAAGTGGACCATGTTCCAGTCCAATCGCGCAACGGCGGCCTTCAACTATTACGCTGCCAATATTTACATGCTAGGTTCAACTGACGGGGGTCTGTTATTGCCCGCAAAGGGATCAGCTGCAAGAGGTCCAGCTTATGGCTTTAAGTACTATACTTGGAGTCCGGCGATTGCAGACGAGTTTTATCTCGGCGGAGCGGGTAATTTCCAAGGTGAAGGGACCAATGTGAACAGTTTCTACAGGAACAACGTATCTAATAATGGACTTGTTACTGCAACGCCATTGGTGACAACCCCATTGACTGGTTCACGATTAAACGGTAAAGCTGGGATCTCGGGGGATGGCAGAAAGCACTATATGAGGGATAACAATCACGGGGGGTGTACGTACTCTGTGTCAATTACTCCTGGTAGTCCCACCACTGCAACTCTGGATAACCCCACCTGTTATGATAACCAGCTTAATTTTGATTATTACTGGGGTAATGCCCCTACAAGGTGGAATGAATACCATGACAACTACGTTAGTGGTGCCGTCGGTGGTGTCGACGGTGTATGGAACTACATCATGCCCGAAAACACCAACGGCTCATGGTGGCGGGCACGTTTAAGCGGCTCTGGGGCAAATGGAGCGCCAGTTCACACATCAAGTCAGACCTATCCTTATTCCTGGGGTAAAGAGATTGAGCCGGTCATTACTGTGGGTGTCTCGACGACAGCACGTGACCCGTGGTGTCTAGACGGCGATTCTGCTACTGAATGCGCTAATTATCCGTCTCACTTCACCGTTGACAGGTGGGCACATTATGGAATTCACAGCAAATCGAACCGATCTCCCTATGGCACTTCGATATGGGACAACAGACTTCACAAAACTGTCCGCACTTTCTCGGGATCCAATCAGTGGGTTCAGCACCATGATTGGGATGCGTGGTCGGACTGGTCTGTTTCATCCGGTCGTACCGGCACGGGGAGTGACCTAGCGAACATGTTGACCGATAGGATAATGACCCAAAATTACCTGACTGGCGCACAAAAAGTCTTGGTCTATGATTACAGCCAGAGCAACGGGACAATTGGAGTTCCTTACGAAGCAACGCCGCGGCCCCTCCAATCACCGGACGGAACCAAGGTCATGTTCAATTCGACCTTTTTACAGGCGACCGATAAAGCAATTGATTTGTATTACGTCGTTGCCTATTACCCCAATCCGCCGCAAATAAAAGGTGCAGCTAAAAATGGCAACAATGTGACCTTGATATGGGACTTTAACCAGGTGATAAAGGAGCCAAACCAGATCACTGAAGGGGCACCGAACTTCACTGATCCTCGTACTTATGCAAAACGCGGGTGGCCCCACGAGATAAACGACAAGCCACCGTCACCCCGCGAGATCGATAAGTTCAGGGTCTGGGTAACAGAAAAGGATGACGGCAAATGGGCTCCGCTTGGTACCACGACATACAACAACTGCAGAGGGGATAATGAGTGCGGCATGTGGACCGAGACGGAGTGGAGTTACGATGCCGACCAGCCTGTCGGCAGCACGCGCTACTACGCCTTGACCTCGCTGGAATACAGCGGCCTGGAAAGCCGCAGCTTAAGCAACGTATGGATGGTCACCCTCGATGCCGAAGGTAATATCACCAAACAAGGTCAAAAGCATAAACTGCATCGATACCCGGAAAAACCCGGTGTTAAAAGTGACTTTTACACTGTTCCACCACAGCCACCCGTATCTGCCGAGTATGCTTATAAAGAAGCACCCGCAACCGCAGATGGGCAATATGTGGTCAGATGGAATGCTCCAGAAGACAGGTCGATGATCCGCTACTACAACATATACGCAAAGGATGGCTCACTGCCTTTTACAAAAGAAACCCCTAAAGCTGACCGTCAAAAGCGCAGAATTGCATCAATTCCGGCGTCATCCGATTACAGTGGTACCGGGACCTTCAGTTACATTGATTGGCTGGGCGCCACTAACGGCTCGACCATGTACATTGTTACCGCTGTTGATTATCAAGGTAATGAATCCCAGCCTACAGGAGCCATGAAACGGACTACTGTTAAAAGGGTTCCAGTCCCTCAATAGGACGGGTGGATGTTCTCAAAGACGGTCTGGAGCTATCTGGTTGTTACAGCCTTCCTGGCGATTTCCATGCGCGTTGCCGGCGACCATTGGTGGCCGGCAACGCTTCTTCTTTTCGGCCCACGCTGGATTATCTTATTGCCGCTGCTTCTGCTTATCCCTCTCGCTGTCTGGTATCATGCCAAGCTGCTGATTCCGCTCGTCATCGCTTCGTTGCTGATGTTTTCGCTTTTCGCCGGGTTCAATCTCCCTTTTAACAAGGTTCTCTCCAATACTCCTGAAAAACCGGCTCTTCGGGTGATTACCTGTAACATCCAGTCAGGGAATTTTGATCTGTCGCGACTGTCCTCTCTGATCAGCAAGTCCGAGGCTGATGTTGTCGCATTGCAGGAGTGCTCACAGCAGGCTAAACTCCCACTGCCCGAAGGATGGCAGCTGATCCGGGAAGGGGAACTGGCGGTCATGTCCCGCTATCCGTTGCGATCTCAACGAACGCTGCAGACCTTGCATCCCCCGCATAAGTGGCCGCGGACCTCGCTGCTATCCTGCGTGATTTCCGTCCCAGGCGGCGATGTCGCCTTCTGTGCCGTCCACCTGCCAAGCCCTCGCTATGGATTGATGAATATGCTTGATCGAAAGCTTTTGCTGAACTTCTCCCGTTCAGGATTGCTGGTACGGGAAACAGCCCATCGCTTGCAGGCAGCACGGGATGCGCAACGCGCCATCGAAGCTTTGGATCTGCCGGTAATCGTTGCGGGAGACTTCAATATGCCCGTAGAAAGCTCCATCTATCGGGAATGCTGGAGCGGGTACCGCAATGCCTTCTCATCGCTTGGCCTGGGTTTTGGCTGGACTGAGCGTGTCGATGTTCGGGGCATCCCCCTGGCTGCGCGTATCGATCATGTCCTGACCGGAGAGGGATTGGTCCCGCGAACCTGCCAGGTAGGGCCTGATATCGGCTCGGATCACCTTCCGGTCCTTGCCGACATCGCACGCATGCGCCGCGCTTCTTCGGCAGGCACCCCTCCAAACAGGAAAAAACGGTTCAGAACTGCAGGTAAATAAAGCTCTGCGTGCCGGCGCCACAGAGTACGATCATGTATGACAAGAATGCGTAAACCGCACTCCTTAGCAGAATGGGAGTTTTGTTCATGACGCGGAAGAAACCCGCAGCTTCGCTCTCCTTTGCCATCGCTCTGTCCAATTGTCCCACGATTCCAATCAGTACCATTAACGTCAACGCATAGACGAACTCCTTGGCTGGCATGTAAAGATCCAGGTGGCCTGTGCTAATCAGGGTATGCGCAAGTTCTGGAAAGGAGTGTCGTACCACATAGAGCGCGTCGGATACGCTTGAAGCCCGGAAAAATATCCACGCGAAACAGATCAGGTGAAAGGTCACAACCGTCTCGATGACTTTCAGGGGGGTGCTCTTTGCTACGCCAAGCGACTTGTACAGGGTTTGCTTCTTCTTTTTGACGAGCACGGCGGACGCCAGATAGCATCCGTGCAGGAAACCCCAGATGATGAAACACCAGCTTGCCCCGTGCCAGATCCCGGAGGCGAGAAAGGTCAGCATCAAGGCGACGGGCGTGCCGAAGCGCGGCCATTGACGGAAAGAAAACTGCAGCGGTTTGAAGATGTAGTCGAGAATCCAGCTGGAAAACGAGATGTGCCAGCGTCGCCAGAATTCCGCTGTGGAGCTGGCAAGGTAGGGAGCATTGAAGTTCTGCGTCAACTTGATGTTGAAGCATCGGGCGATGCCCAAGGCCATGTCGGTATAGCCAGAAAAGTCGAAGTAAATCTGGAAAGCGAATAAATAGGTGGCCACAAAAAACGACCACCCGGAATGGCCGGTGACGTTGTTGTACACTGGGTCCACCAATGATGCCAGACGGTCCGCCACCACAACTTTTTTGAAAAGTCCCCAGATGAAGAGATTGAGCCCCATGGACAAGTTGCCCGCCGAAGTTGGCAAAAGAAGATTCAGCTGGGGCAATAATTCCCCAACCCGCTCAATCGGTCCCTGCAGAAGCTTGGGAAAAAAACTGATGTAGAGGGCGAAGCGCCCTAAATGGCGCTCGGCGTCCAACAACTCGAAGTAGACGTCGACGATGTACGAGATCCCCTGAAATACGTAGTAAGAGACTCCGATGGCTACCAGCTTGTTGACGGCTACCAGCTCATAGGGCGTCGCGCTCAATCTCAGCAGATCGTTGACGTTTTCCACTAGAAACGGAACATATTTCAGCCCGATGAGAAGGGCAAGATTAAGGGTGATTCCGGACCATAACCACCAGCGTTTCTTTGTCGCAGAAGTTTCCCCCTCGATCCGCAAAGCCGAGGCATAGGAGATGAAAGTGACGGCAGCCAATGTAACCAGTAAATGCGGTAGCTTGAAAAACGCGTAGAAGCAATAGCTTGAAGCCAGCAGTACCATCCACCGATGCCTTTGCGGAGCGACGTTATACAGCACGACTACCGCGGCGAGGAAAAGGATGAATGGCAGTGAAGTCAGAGTCACCTGGCATCTCCCTTATTTAAGGAACCGGTGATTGAGGAACTCGAAGCATTGCCGACGATTTCTTGCGCCACATGGTCGGCTATGGTTCGTGCGCCGCGATCAGTGTAATGGACGTTGTCTCCGAAAAATTCGGTGGATTTGGGGACTATGGCACTCATATCGACGATGCCGATGCGATGACTCAGCGCTGATGACCTGATGATGGCATTGAATCTGTCCTGAATGTCGATCATGCCGGTGAGGCTGTACTCGATGCTGAATCTTCTGCTGTCCAGGAAGATTTCTGGGTATTGATTCAGGTTTCGCCAGCTGATCAGCGAAGGGTAGGTCAAAAGTATTACTTTAACACCATGTGACTCGGCAAATTCAATAAACTTTTCCAGCTCTGCTCTGAAATGTTCAACATAGATTTCTGGAACTGAATCCCTTGGTTTCTTCCCCTTAAGCCTCGTCGTCTCAAGATGTTTTATCTCTTCCTGCATCTTAACAAGCTGATATCTCTTTAACGCATCCGGAAAAGTCCTTGCTGCAGCCTGCTTCACCACCTGCTTGAGTTTTGGCAGAACACGGATCTGATCGGTTGAGAGGATGTCATCCTTTTTGGTCACATGCTTTGCCTTAGAGGTGTTGGATTTGGCGGCTCTCTCTTGAGTTACAGCATAGAAGAACGGATTTACTGACACCACCAGTACATCCGGTTTGAGGGGTAATACATGTTTTCGTACATACTGGTCGTATTTGGTTAGGTTCAATCCGACTACCGAGGCGTTGATGACCTGGAATGCGTTCCCTGGCACCAGTTCTTGCATTTGTGCAGGCCACTCCTTGCCGGAACTCTCGTACAGCCCGTAAGTCTCAGATGCACCCAGGCAGACCACCCGTGTCTTACCAATAGGCTTTCGCAGTTCGAAATCGGCGCCCCTGAATCCTAAATTGTTGTTCCTCCACTTTTCAAATCTTGAATTAGGTATGTTGCGTGGAATGTCGCCTTCCAGGATTCTCAATGAACTGGCATCGTACCGCCCGAATAAAGGTGCTTCATAGACGATTGTGTCGTCGATTCTGGCACATATTTCCAGAGTAGCCATGAAGATCAGAATACAAGCAAGGATCCTCGCCATGACCTTTGTCTTAACAGGTAAGTATGGCATTGGGAGTCCAAGGAGAATCGAAGTTCATAACGCTATGCCGCCTTTTTCCGATCGATGTCGGCAATCAGACCTAGTGCCCTTTACTTCAGTCGAGAAACCTTGTCCCTAAATTACTATTATTTCATACGCTATTTCACATTCAGAGGCAAGCATTTACATCAATCAACCGTCAATTGCCCGATTGGGCAGGTGTATTGCTCTTGACTAATATGGCAGTGGTAATTGGAAAGCAATGAGAAAGAGGTGCGGGCCGCCTCCGGTCGTCCCCAAGCATGAAACTTGAGCTTAGGGGGGCAACGACGCGAAGGTGACCAATCACCATTGCATGGTGAAGGTATCTGCGGGTTACGCGTATGGTCATGGGCGCGCCTGAGAGATGAGGTCTGTTTCCAACACTGTTAAAAATCTCGACACTCACTCTGAACTGTCCGGTGTGTTGAGGTTCTTCAGTAATTGATCGAATCTGTTAGCTTTTGTGCGAATTCCTCGTGCCGCTGACGGTGTCGGGTTTCTTTACAGGCCCGGGCAACCTTTTAATTAATACCCCGCTATAACAGGTAGATTGCCTGCTGGCACCACCTTTGCACAGTGAACGGTGCATCCAGTGGATAAATTCAGTTATGCGGAGAAAAATCATGAAGATCGTGCACTCAGTTATCGCGATGGCTCTTTTCCTTACGGCAGCAGCACCGGTTTGCGCCACCCAGCTGATCAGCAATGGCGGATTCGAGTCGGGCCTGAGCGGTTGGACCGTGTCAGACCAGGGGTCTGGTACCTGGTCGGCACTGTCCGGGACCAGTGCTCCGTTCTCAGGAATGCCGACTGTCGGTGCCGCAAGTGGCGGTTCTTACGCTATGACGGATCAATCAGGTCCAGGCGCACACGCTCTGACTCAAAGCTTCACCGTGGCGCCGTCTGCATCCGTTATTCTCTCTTTCGCCATGTTTATCAACAATTATGCTGGCGCAATGTCCGGTGGCACTACTCTTGACATGAATCAGCAGCCTAATCAATATGGCAGGGTGGACATACTCAGCGCTGGCGCATCGGCTTTTGATACTACCGGCGGAGTGCTTTCCAACCTCTTCATTGGTGGGGGCAATGGCTTGACCAACCCCTATTCTCCCTATTCCTTTGATATCACCAGTATTGTCGGAAATGGCGGCACGTTCCAGTTGCGATTCGCTGAGGTGGACAACCAGCTCTTCTTCAATATGGGCCTCGACGACGTCAGCATCGATGCAGCAACCGGCACGGCTCCCGTTCCCGAGCCCGGTACCATGATGCTGCTGGGAGCAGGGTTCCTGGGTCTGGCGGTCTACGGCAAACGCCGCAAGAACGCGTAACAGGTTCCGGTACTTTTTGGGAATAGATGGGGCGGTGCCACGGGCACCGTCCCATTTTTTTCGCCCAGCGTAGCGGGCAAACCGTAACCGTCGACCAGGCCCCATCTTGAATCATTGGTAGCTATTCGGTATGCTGCCTGGCTGCAAGCCAGTTGGCAAACCCGGCCTGCTGAAAGATACAGGCGTCGCTCCGACCGGGGGAAAGACATATCCGAATCGCAAGGTCGTCACTGGCAAGGGCGTGGTCTGAAGGAAGAAGGAAGCGATAGGAAGTGAGCTGCACCCGGCGCAAGTGAACCCCGGTAAGGCTTGGCGTGTGGGCGAGCATGCGCAACAGCGCGAAGCCCGTTACCTGGTCAGACCCGACGGAAGTCGTGCACCAGTGGCGACGCAGTCAAACTCCCAGGGATGGAAACTAGATACGGGGTATACCCGTATCCGGGAAAAGAGGCCTGCCGGTTCAAAGAGGAAGTGAGAAGGTGAGGAATACGCAGAATGCAAAGAGGTGCTCAGAGATTAGCGAGGTGGATCAGGAGACGCCTTAGAGCCGAACAGATGAGTCTCTGGAAAAAGCCCAAAAGGCTGCAGCGAAGGCCGAGACAGCATGGTTGTGAGGGGGAGTTGAAGCGGTCTGAAAGTCCATTTCCGAGAGGCAAAACAAGGTTAGGGGTGAGGTGAACCTGACCGGTTCACCTCACCCCCTTGGTATAGCCTTTGAACAGCTTCAGGTGCCTTCTGCTAGGCCCGCAGTTTTCTACGGAAAAGCGCCAGGCCGGCAAATCCCGTAACCAGCAGCACCCACGTCGACGGCTCCGGTACAGCCTGTACAGGAGGAGCTCCTGTTTCGCCGGTAAGCAGGTTTTCGAACATCCGGTCGTTATCATTCGAACCATTGATATTGTCCCAGACATTCTGGTCGGTTATAAGGAAGATGCTGCCGGGACCGATATTTTCATAGGCCATCATCACTTGGTTGTGATTGGTGCCTACCATCAGTCTTTCTGCAGGACCGCTTACATTGAGCGATGCGAAACAGGCATAATTGTAGATGTTCACCCCATTTGTCAGGGTGTGGTCGAGTATCTGTCCGTTGTCTCGGGTTGCGTCATGGAACCCGCCGTCAGGAAAGTCCAGGTTTATGGAAATATGCCCGCCCAGACTGGCGATTGCTGCACTGATCCGCTGGTCTTCATCGGGAGCATAGCTGCCGTGCTCCCCCATGAAAGCGATCCTGCCACCGTTGCTCAAAAAGAGGGCCATTTTTGCAATTTCGGCAGCAGTATACGAGTCGGCTGGCTGGACCGCCCAGAGAAGTCTGACACCTTCCAGGCTATTGGAGTCCAAGTTCCCTGAAATGATGGATGAAGTATGTCCCGGCAGGCCGTTGTAGAAATTGTTGATGATGCCTAGATCAAACCTTTCACCCCATACGTTGACCTCCGTAGCGAAGGCTTGCGACGCACATAGAATAACAAACGTTAGGACTACCAGCAGCTTTTTCATGACTCTCCTCCATCGTAATGTAGTTTTCCAGAAAGTTGTTCTGGCGAATTGGATGCCATATCATAGCAAATATGATGCCATTTTAAATTCGCCTGAATTTCCGATGTGTTGGCGATATTATGCATCCGGCAAATCGCGCTACAGTGTAAAATTCCCCGACAATCCGTTGAAATACCTTACAGTTGCCGATAGCTGTGTCGGGCCTCCACGGTCTGTTGGCCTATCAAAAGCAGCAGCCAAATCAGCTCCTTTTGTCTTGACGATATCTCCAAAAGTTAACTGGCATATTCGTTGGGCCAGGCCGTTGATAAAATCCCGGCTCTCTCCGGCTGCATTCCTGCAGTCGGCGCGCATTTCCCCCTCTCCCCTTCCTTGATGCGAGGCTACCTCCTCCCAGCGCCTTCCATCCCGCTTCGGTACATCCTGCAACCCGCTTGTTCATAATAAGGACAGTATCCTCTTGAAATCTCTTTTCAAATCGGCTTTGGCCGTCTTCCTTGTTACCCCTTTAGAAATAGCCACTTAGCTCCACTTGTCCTGCTGCGTGCCGATCTGGCTTTCTACTTGCGATTCCCTGAAACGAAGTTGACGGTCGGCTGGTGTCGTGGAAAAGCCGGACCTGGAACTATCACAACTCCGGTTTGCTAAGGGCCGGCAGGGGAGGACAGCAATGAAAAACGCTCTCGAAACAAGGAAATCATTTGCCCATACCGATAGTCTCTGCAGATTCGCGCTCGCCTTTGTCGTTTCTCTCGTCATGGCCGCTAGCTGCTTTGCCAGCAGCATCACGCTGCAGTGGGATCCCGAGACCGCTCCTGATCTGGGGGGGTACAAGGTTTATTACAGCACGAATCCTGAAGTGCCGTTTGCCGGTAACGGCGCGACGCAGGGAGCTTCTCCCGTCAGCGTATCCACTCAGGCCAGCGCAACAATTACCGGTCTGGATCCGGATCAGCCTTATTACTTCGCCGTCACTGCCTACAATACCGCCGGGGTCGAGAGTCCCTATTCCAACATCATCGCGGTGCCGGAATTGACCCCCCCGACGGTCTCCATTACCCATCCGGCCAGCAACTCCCTGGTGGCAGGGACGGTCTCCGTCAGCGCCAGCGCCTCGGACAACGTGGAGGTGACCCGCCTTGAGACATACGTGAACGGCGTGCTGCAGGCCACCGATACAGCTGCCCCCTACCTCTTCTCCTGGAATACCGACGACCTGGCCTCCGGCGTCTATACGCTCTCCGCCAAGGCATTTGACGAGGCGGGGAACGTCGGGCAGTCGGTCAACGTGTCGGTTAGCGTGCAAAAGGACGTCGCCGCTCCGGTGGTGGCTTTGATGGCGCCCGGAAACGGCGCCACGGTGCACGGTATGGTACCGGTCACGGCACATGCAACTGACGACATCGCAGTGACCAATGTAGAATTGTACGCCAACGGCACGCTCCTTTTCGCCGGCAACCTCGCCCCTTTCAGTTATCAACTGGATACCACCGCGCTTGCCAACGGATACTACACGCTCTCTGCTAAAGCATACGACGCCGTCGGCCACGTCGGTCAGTCAACGGACCTGCTGGTTCGCGTGCTAAACGACAGCATCCCTCCCGTCGTCTCGATCGCGGCCCCGATCGCCAACAGCAAGTTAAGCCGCACGATCCTCGTCTCCGCCAATGCCACGGACAACACCGGCGTCACCAAGGTCGAGTACTTCATCAACGGCGCGCTGGCCTCTACCGCAACTGCGGCGCCGTTCAGCTTCAGCTGGAACACGCTCAAATCTCCCAACGGCTCCTATTCGATATCCGCCGCGGCTTACGATGCAGTGGGCAACGTAGGGCGCTCCCTTGCAGTGCCGGTGACGCTCTTCAACGATTACACCGCGCCGCTGGTCTCCATAGTTTCGCCGGCAGGCGGCAGCAGGGCAGGCGGGACAGTGGCGGTATCGGTAAGCGCGAAAGACAACGTCGCCGTTGCCAAGGTCCAATTCCTGGTGAACGGTGTGCTCCAGGCAGCCTCGACCAGCGCCCCTTACAACTTCAGCTGGAATACGCTCAAATCGCTCAACGGTACCTATACCCTGGTCGCCAAGGCATACGACGCGGCAGGCAACGTAGGGCAGTCCGCCAACGTCTCGGTCACCGTCTTGAACGACACCATCGCACCTTCAGTTTCCATCAGCTCTCCGGTGAACGGCGGCAAGGCAGGCGGTACGGTAACGGTCTCCGCCAACGCCACCGATAACGTGGGCGTCAGCAAGGTCGAGTTCTTCCTGAACGGCGCCCTTCAGGGCACGGCTTACGGTGCGCCTTACAACTACGGCTGGAACACGGTGAACCTTGCCGACGGCTCCTACACGCTGAGCGCAAAAGCCTACGACGCGGCAGGCAACATCGGTCAATCGGCAAACGTGGCGTTAACTTTGTTCAACGACAAGATCGCTCCCAGCGTGGCACTGACTGTTTCGCCGATTGGCACCGCTAGCGGCACTGTGATCCTCAGCGCCAAGGCCTACGATAACGTCGGGGTTGCCAAGGTCGAGTTCTACCGCAACGGCGTGATGCAGGCGAGCGACGTCTCTGCGCCCTACAGCTACAGCTGGAATACCCGGCTGGTAGCAAACGGCTCCTATACCTTGAGCGCCAAGGTTTATGACGCAGCCGGCAACATCGGGCAGTCCGCAGGCCTGACCGTCTCGGTGTCCAACGATCTGGCGGCTCCCATCCTGAGCATCTATACGGTGGCAGCGACTCCGACCGGTTCCTACGCCATCAGCGGCTCGGTCAGCGACAATGTTGCGGTTGGCAGTGTAACGGTTCAGGTCAACAAGGGGGTTGCCGTCAAGGCAGTGATATCCGGAACCAAGTGGACCAGCACGCTCTCCGGCCTGATCGTTGGCAGCAACCTGATAACCGTTCGCGCCGCCGACAGCTCCGGCAACACTGCCCTGGCGACCACCTCGATAGTTGTAAAGTAGCCGGGAAGGTTGCTGCGGTGTCCTCAATGGAGGCCCTGGTAATGAAGCAAGCGCTGTCGAAAGGGGGTCTCAGGCAGGATGCAAACAGCTGAACGGACCGTGGGCTCAGCATAGTGGAAGTTTTGTGAGTTGAAATACAGAAAAAGTGCGGCTTTTGCCAGATAGTGTCAATCATCAAAACCGAATATAGGTACACGATAATACTAAACCATNNAGGGTGGGACGGAAAGCCTACAGGGTCTCCTTGAGACAGCCGGGTCGCCGAAATACCACAAGGTATAACGGCCCCGGCTTCATCTTTTTTCAGCCGCTGCTTCTAAAGTCAAAGAAGCTTCGCCTGGACAGGAGACCCAACATGAACTCTGCTCATCTGACCAACAGGATGAACCCCAATGCCAAGCGCTTCTGCAATGCGCTGCTTGCTTTATTCATTCTGCTGGGAACCTGCACGAGCTGCCTTGCCAGCAGCGTAACGCTGCAGTGGGAGCCGGAAACGGCTGCGGACCTGGCAGGGTACAAGGTTTACTACAGCGTCAACTCACCTGAGGTTCCTTTCGCCGGAACCGGCGCCAGTGAAGGGGCATCCCCGATAAGTATCACAAACGTCAGCAGCGCCACCATCACCGGGCTTGATCCCGAGCAGGCCCACTATTTCGCGGTCACCGCCTATAATACCTCGGGCGTGGAAAGCCCCTACTCCAACATCTTGCAGATTCCCGAACTGGTCCCTCCCGCAGTCGAAATCACCTCTCCCGTCACTGCCTCGCAGGCAAGCGGTACCGTCTCCATTAACGCCATAGCTTCCGACAATGTCGAGGTGTCCGGCGTCAGGTTCCTTGTCAACGGCGTACTCGCCACCACCGTTAGCGATGCTCCCTATCTCTTCTCCTGGGACACCTCTATGCTCCCGGCCGGCAGCTACACCATTTCCGCCGAAGCCTTCGATACGGCAGACAACGTGGGAAAGTCGAACCAGGTGACGCTACTTGTCCTAAAGGACGGGCAGGATCCGGTCGCCTCCCTGGACTCGCCCAGCAACGGCGCTACCCTGAGCGGCACCGTCCAAGTTACGGCGAGCGCCAGCGACGACGTCGCGGTCACCAAGGTGGAAATCTACCTGGACGAGACGCTGCTTTTTGCCGGTAACGGAAATCCCGTGGCATTCAACTGGCATACCGAAGCGGCTGCCAACGGCTCCCACACCTTGAGCGTCAAGGCCTACGATGAGGCCGGCCACATCGGCCACTCCTCGAAGGTGGCGGTCAACGTCATGAACGACACCGTCGCACCGGTACTCTCCATCGCCTCATCGGTCAAAACGGGTCCTACTGGCCAATCGCTGACCATATCGGCAAGCGCCAGCGACAACGTTGCCGTCACGAAGGTGGAGTTCTACCTGAACGGTGCAGTTGCGGCAACCTCAACCAGCACCCCCTACGACTTTTACCCGAACAGTGCGACTATGGCCAACGGCGCCTACACCGTAACTGCCAAAGCCTACGACGCAGCCGGCAATGCAGGGCAGTCAAACGACCTGACCTTCAACGTGTCGAACGACAGCAGCGCACCGACGGTAAATTCCTTCTCCATGCCGGCCACTACGAATTCCACCAGCGTTGCCGTTTCCAGCTTCGGCTGCAGCGACGACGTCGCTGTCACCGGTTACCTGATCACCGAAAGCGCCGGCACCCCGGCGGCATCCGCTGCAGGGTGGAGCGCGACCGCACCGATCTCCTTCACCTTTGCCGGGACCGGAAGCCGCACCGCGTATGCCTGGGCCAAGGACGCCGCCGGCCATGTTTCAGCCGGGAGGGCAGTCCCGGTACTGATCGATACCGTTCTCCCGGTGATCTCCTCCATGTCTCTGGCGAGCGGGAGCTCGAACGTGACCTTAAAGGTGGCAGCCACAGACAATATCGCGGTGATCAAGATGGAACTTTACGTGGATGCCTCGCTGCAGCTGGAAACCTCCGCCGCCTCATTTACCTATGTCTGGGCGGTGGCTTACAAGAAGTCGCAGAGCATCACCGTTAAGGTCTACGATGCGGCGGGTAACGTAAGGTCGCAGACTTTCAGGGTCTCGAAAATTTAACTGCAAGAAAGTTCCCCGCCGCAAAAAGGCACAAGCAGCACAAAAAAGAATCCTCCCCCTGGATAACAAGTAGCTCCTGTCAAAAGGAGGAAACTGTCAGAGGGGCTGTGTGATGAATTCCTTACGGGGGCTTAGGGGCCACTGCCGTTAAGTTAAGGATGGTGCTCATCTTCAGCCAATGATGTGCCAGTTGAAAGCCTCCCCCTTTGCAAAGGGGGATTGAGGGGGATTTCGACTCTGTTGCGAGCTTGGGCTTTGTTGCAGCCTGGGCCAAATCCCCCCCGCCCCCCTTTGCAAAGGGGGGAGACAGGCAGGCGTCGCCTTAACTTAATGGCAGTGGGCTTAGGGGCAGCCCCGAGGGGCGCCTCTTCGATTTTCCATGGTTTTCGGGGGGAGGCTGGCGGGGAGTGAAGGCGGTAAAGGACTGCGCATTCACACCTTATGAACGTACTGTACGCCGGAAAGGTTGCTGAAGTGATCGTCCTGGGTCCAAAGCAGTGCATTGTGCAGACGTGCGGTTGCCAGGATTATGCTGTCTGCCATGGGCAGGGCAAGTTCAAGGCTCGTCTTTGCAGCGACCATGGCCAGTGAGGGGGAGAGTTCGATGACTCTCCCCTGTTGCATCAGCGCTGCAGCCTGCAACGCAGCATCTTCTCCACGTTGACGACACACCACCTTGAACACCTCATATATGGTAATCGAGGGAACTACCAGGGCCGTCCTCTCCTTGAGAGGTGTCGCGAATAAGCCGGCATTCGGTCCGTCGGCAAGATATTCCAGCCATGCTGAGGAGTCCACGACATTCATAGCCGATCCGATTCCCGCTCGACGGTGGTATCCAATCCCTTCAGAAAACCCCGCATATCGGCGATCTCCCTCTCCGGGATGAGCTCTATCCTGTTGCCATAGGCAATGACCTGCATCTTCTGTCCGGCGACCAGATGCAATTTTTCACGAATTTCGCGGGGAATGACAACCTGGAATTTTGGCGAAATTTTAACCGCTTCCATTGCTCCTCCTATCGTTAGGCGACTCGTTAAACAATATCCGTATCGATCGAGGGTGTCAAGCTCGTTGAAGGGCGTTTCTGCTCCACGCGCCGTGCCTTGCGCCGCACCATAGGCCTGATTCTGGTTGCAAGCTCCGCCTTCGCAGCTTCAACTGCCTCCTCACTTTAAACCGGTTCTAAGCGACTCTCTTCAGTGAACGGCAGCAGCCCCTCCCAACTCCTCCTTTTTTGCCATGGTCTGGAAGAAGCTGTTGTTCAGGAGGATCGCCTTGTTGTCCAGCACGGTGATCACCTCTGCCTTTTCCAGGCTTCTCAGTACCCGGCTCATGGTCTCCCGGGTCACCGAGGCGTAGCTTGCCATCTGCTGGTGCGTCATTTTCACATCTATGATCACCCCGCGGTCGTCCTTTACCCCGTAGAGCTCCTGCAGCCTTCCCAAAAGCGATACCACACGGTCCTGGGCGTTTTCCGCGTTGAAGCTCAGGATCTTGATCATCTCCCAGGACTCCCGAAGCCTGGAACAGAGCAGTCCGATGATCTTGCGGCGGATACCGTCGTTGGTCAACAGGTGCTCGTCAAAATCCTTCTTGTGCAGCAGCCCTATGACGGCATCCTCGTGGGCTATGATGGTGGCGGGGGAGGTCTTGCCGTCCAAAAGCGTCATCTCCCCGAAGAAATCGTTTCTCTTATGGATGGTGATGATCTGCTCTTTCCCTTCATCGTTCATCTTGACGACCCGCACCTTGCCTGAGTAGATCAGATACATGTAGCTGGAGGTGTCTTCCTCATAAAGGACGATCTGCTCCTTGGTGTAGTGCTTCTTCCTGAAAAGCTGTTCAACCTCCTCGATCTCCTCCGGTTTCAGCGTCGAGAAGAACGGGATGTTGCTGATGATCTTGTTCACATTCTTCTGGCGTGGAACTGATGTCTCAGTCATCTCGATGCCTCCTTGGTTCAATGAGAAGCTAAAGCCAAAGGTATAGCAAACTCCGGATCGTGCTACGGGGCCTCAGTAACATCTCCACCTTACGGGGTATGGGTCGAGGCGGAGGGCATAGCGGATGCGCAAAACAGCAGCGATACGTAAGGGAAACTCAGTATGCCGGAAATTTATTTCATTGCGTGAGCCTAACCTTGTGCCGGTTTTCCTGTTGTCTGCCCACTGCCTTCCCTGCACGTAGAGGAACTCTTTTTCCGCATTTAATTCAATATCACATAATTTGACGAAGACAAAGCAAGGAATTGCAGAAAAAATTATGTCTTGGCAATTAGTGCTTGACACTGTAAAGTGGTGTCGCTTTAATTGAAGTCGTCTTCGTATACTCGGCTTATGAGTAGAGGTGTCCCTCCGGATATTTCCCGACTCATTTAGACACACAGGATTCAGTTCTCCTTGCGTTGCTGCTTTTGGCAGCAGTGCCTCCAGGGCGCGGCTGATCGCGCACCCATGCCATTTAGCGAGCGCTTGGTCGGTGACCTGACTTCTGTGCTGATTAAAAGGGGTGTCGCAGCAGTGGCACGCAAAATTTAACGGCAATGGAGGATAACAGTGGATACCAACCGCATCATCTCCGTGATCGGCCTAGGCTACGTCGGTCTTCCGGTTGCGGTAGCCTTCGGCAAGATACGCCGGACCATCGGCTTCGACATCAACCGGACCAGGATCGCGGAACTTCGCGAGCGCTACGACCGCACCGGCGAGGTGACTGCGGAGGATCTCGCTGCTGCGGATATACTCTTCACCGACAGCATCGAGGAACTCAAGGCTGCCAACTTCCATATCGTCGCCGTCCCCACCCCGATCGACGAGGCGAACCAGCCCGACTTGAGGCTCATGTGCCGGGCCAGCGAGACGGTCGGGGCAGCCATCAAGGCGGGCGACATCGTGGTCTACGAGTCGACGGTCTATCCGGGGGTGACCGAGGAGGAGTGCCTCCCGATCCTGGAGCGGATCTCGGGACTCAAGGGGGGGGTGGATTTCAGCGTCGGGTACAGCCCGGAGCGCATCAATCCCGGCGACAAGGAGCACACCTTCACCAAGATACGCAAGGTGGTGTCGGGACAGGATCCGGAAACCCTGGAGATCGTCGCCCAAGTCTACTCCTCGGTGGTCACCGCCGGGGTGTTCCGCGCCTCCTCGATCAAGGTGGCCGAGGCGGCAAAGGTGATCGAGAACACCCAGCGCGACCTGAACATAGCGCTCATGAACGAACTGGCCCTCATCTTCGACCGGCTCGGCATCGACACGGGGGAGGTGCTCGCCGCGGCAGGGAGCAAATGGAACTTCCTCAAATTCTCTCCCGGGCTGGTCGGCGGGCACTGCATCGGCGTCGATCCGTACTACCTCACCCACAAGGCGGAGAAGATGGGGTACATCCCGCAGGTCATCCTGGCCGGCAGGCGCATCAACGACGGGATGGGGAAATTCGTAGCGCAGCGCGCCGTGAAGGAGATCATCAGGGCGGGGCACTCGGTGCTCGGCTCGGTGGTCACCATTTTGGGGCTCACCTTCAAGGAGGATTGCCCGGACCTGCGCAACTCCAAGGTGATCGACATCATAAACGAGCTGAAGGAGTACGGCATCGAGGTCCAGGTCTGCGACCCGCTCGCCGACCCCAAGGAGGCGGCGCATGAGTACGGGGTGACGCTTCTGCCGCGTTCGGCCGCAAGGCCCGCCGTCGCGGTGATCGCCGCCGTCGCGCACGCCGAGTATCGCCGTTTGAAGGGAGCGGATCTGGCCGCTCTGATGGGCCCGGATCCGGTGCTGGTCGACGTGAAGGGACTGTATGACAGGAAGGAGATGGCCGCCGCCGGCATCCGGACCTGGACGCTTTAGGCACCTTCCCTGTAGGGTGGGCCGGGCCCACCGATCACTGTCGCCGGTGGTCACGGCCCACCCTACGGTAATGGCCAACGGTAGCAATGGCCAACGGTAGCTGAATGGGCTTTTTGCAATGAAGTTTTAGACCAGTTTTTTCTTCCTTCCACCAAGGGGTGAACATGGCAGTATCGCTGGTTGCGGTTATCGTGCTATCGGTTTCCGTGCTGCGGATTATTCAGCTTGAGCGGGGACGCCCTCGTGCGTTTCTTGCGGCACCGCTTCTGGCGCTGGCCCTTTTGGAGCTCTTCGATCTCTGCGCGGTGAGCGGCATCGCGCCGCAGTTCCCTTGGAAGAGCGGCTCGCTGTACGTCGAGGCGCTCCTGCCGCTGCTGTGGCTTCTTCTAAGCCTGACCCACGCCCGGGAGTCCGCCGAGGGCGGGGTCGGCCGCTGGGTAAAGCTGATGCTCGGGGTGACCGCCGCTCTCATCGCGGTGCCCGCCCTTTTGCCGGCCAATGCCCTGTTCTATGCACCTGATTTCCCGGCCGAGCGCATCCTGTTTCTGACCGACGCCGGTTATTACTATTACGTCGTCATCCTGGTTCTGCTGGTTACCGCTCTCACCAACTTCGAGGCGACCCTGGTGAACGCCTCGCCGGACGCCCTCTGGCGCGTGAAGCTGGAAATCGTGGCGCTCGGCTCCATGCTGGCGGTGCTCATCTTCTACTACAGCCACGCACTTTTGTACCGCACGCTCAACATGGAGCTGGTGCCGCTGCGTTCGCTGCTTTTCGTGGTGGCGACCCTGATGATGTCCTACTCGCGCACCCACTGGCGCGGCACGGCGCGGGTGAAGATCTCCCAGACGGTGCTGTTGAGATCGGTGGTCCTTGCCGTGGTGTCGGGGTATCTGCTGCTGTTAGGGGCGCTGGGGGAGGGGATGAAGTACTTCGGGCCGCTGTTTCCCCGCGTGCTCACCCTCTCGCTCGCCTTTCTCTCCGGGATGATCCTGTTGCTGCTGCTGCTTTCCGAGCGGTTGAAGCGCGAGATCAAGGTGTTCCTGCACAAGAACTTCTACCAGAGCAAATACGACTACCGCGCCCAGTGGCTTGGCCTCACCGAGAGGCTTGCCACCTTCGAATCGGGGGAGGAGTTGCTGAAGAGGGTCCTGTCGGCCTACTGCGACATCTTCGGAGTCAAGGGTGGCGCCCTGTTCCAGCACCAGGAGGGGTGCGGCTGGTTCTGCGCCACGGCCATTCAGGATATGGAGCAGATAAAGGAGACCCTGGCCGACGACAATGCCCTGCTGAGCTACCTGCGACAGAGACGCTGGGTTTTCTGCAGCAAGGATGACAACCCCGATATACTGGCCGAGAACCGGGAGCTTATCGAGAAGCACATGATCTCGTTCGTGATTCCCTTCTTCGAGTCGGAGATCCTCACCGGCTTCATCGTCCTGGGCGAGCAGGTCGTCCCGGGCGAGCAATACCGCTATGAAGACTACGACCTGATGAAGACCATCGCCCGGCAGGCATCGATCGCCATCCAGCACCAGCGCCTCTCGGACCAGCTCACCCAGGCCAAGGCGATGGAGGCCGTAGGTAATCTCGCCACCTTCGTGGTGCACGACCTGAAGAACCTGGCGGCGACCATCTCGCTGGTGGTGGAGAATGCCGGGCAGCACCTGGACAACCCGGAGTTCCAAAAGGACATGCTTTCCAGCCTGGGCAACACCTCCCAAAAGATGCACGGACTGATCGGGAGGCTCAGGAATCTGGGCGAGAGCGAGCTGCTCCACATGCGGCCGGTCGACCTGCTGGCCCTGGCGGAGCGCTCCGCCCGGCTGGTGCAGGGGCATCCGATCACCGTGCAGGGGAGCCGCGAGACGGTCATGGTCGACGAGGAGGAAGTCCAGAAGGTGGTATTGAACCTTTTCCTGAACGGGGTGGAGGCTTCACAGCAGGGGGCTCCCATCCTGGCGGAGGTGGGCTTTGCCGGCGCCCCCTTCATCAGGGTCACCGACAAGGGGTGCGGCATGTCGNNGTACCAGTGCCGCCAGATCATCGCCGCGCACGGTGGCAGGATCGAGGTGTCCAGCGTGGAAGGGGATGGTACCGTTTTCACGGTATGGTTCCCGGTAGCCGCGACCGAAGGGGTCGGGGTGATTACACAGGCAGCATGAAGGGAGAGTGCCGTGAAAAAACTACTGATCGTAGATGACAACGAGGATATTCGTCAGCAGCTGAAGTGGGGCTTGAACCAGGACTTCCAGGTCATTCTGGCCGCCGATGCCAGGGAGGCCCTGGCCTGTTTCCGCTCCGAGAGCCCGAGCGTGGTCGTGCTCGATCTGGGCCTGCCGCCCCACACCGACAGCTCCGTCGAGGGATTTCGCTGCCTTGAGGAGATGCTGGGGATCAATCCGGCGGTGAAGATCGTCATGCTGACCGGCNNCGACTTCTACGCCAAGCCGCCGGTGCTGAGCGAGCTCAAGGTCATCATCGGCCGCGCCTTCCACCTCTCCAACATCGAGGAACAAAACATCAGGCAAAGCGAGTGCGCTCTAGCGGATCCTGACGGCCAATGGGGGATGATCGGCTCATGCCCCGAGATGCAGGCGATCTTCGCCACCATCCGCAAGGTGGCCGCGGCAAACGCGCCGATCCTGATCACCGGG
>DNRQ01000128.1 GCA_003499925.1 Geobacter sp. | reverse complement strand
CACCTGCCCCAATTGCCGGGATGGCCTGGAACAGTTATGCCCAAACCAGACCCTCACTTTCAACGCCCCGGACAAGCACCTCGGAGGGGTCACCTATGGCGGCTACTCCGAAAGCATCGTCGTCGATGAGCGCTTCGTTCTGCGCGTCCCGGCCAACCTTGACCTTGCCGGGGTTGCACCGCTGCTCTGCGCCGGGATCACGACCTACTCGCCCATACGCCGCTGGGGCGACCTCAAGGGGAAGAAGGTCGGCGTGGTCGGCCTCGGCGGGCTGGGTCACATGGGGGTCAAGTTCGCCCGGGCCTTCGGCGCCCACGTCGTGGTCTTCACCACCTCAGCCGGCAAGAAGGAGGACGCGCTCCGCTTGGGTGCCGACGAGGTGGTCATCTCCCGCAACGCCGATGAGATGCAAAAGCACGCCGGCAGTTTCGACTTCATTCTCGACACCATCGCCGCCGATCACGACATCAACGCCTACCTCAACCTGCTCGGCCGCGACGGCAACCTCACCCTGGTCGGCGCGCCGGAGAAACCTCTCGCCGTTTCTGCCTTCGCACTGTTGTTCGGGCGCCGCAGCCTCTCCGGGTCGATCATAGGCGGCATTGCCGAGACCCAGGAGATGCTCGACTTCTGTGCAGAGCACGGCATCACTTCCGATATCGAAGTGATAAAGATTCAGGATGTCAATAGGGCGTATGAACGGTTGGTGAAAGGCGATGTGAAATACCGCTTTGTCATAGATATGGCTACGCTGAAGGCCTGATGGTAAGCCCCCTCCCATCAAGGGAGGGGGAGTTTTAACCAGCGGAAGATCAGCACTAATCAGGTATGACAAACGGTTACGCCGGGTGGCCTACTGCGGCCTCCGGATTAGGTCGCCTGAATAAGGTAATTGATCAGCAAGACCATGGCTATCGCCAGATTGCTTCTGGCTCTGCTCAGCCATTCGTGCGGCGTTCCCAATGATGGAGATTCAGGCGGCATACACAATCCGCCCTTCGGTCAATGCGGGATGGATGACGGAGCTTTCAACATTACGGTAAGATTCAATATCATCTTCGGTGACAACAACAATGTCGGCGGCAAACCCGACGCCTAACATATTGCGGTAGATATTCTGAGTGGTCCGGCGTCGATGGACACCATTGGGTACCACAACCAGCAGGTCAATGTCGCTGTTTGCCCCCATATTGCCCCGCGCAGCCGAACCAAACAGTAAAACCTGCGTCGGTTTTACGACGGAGAGGATTCTGCCGATGATCTGCTGTACTATGCTGTCCAGTACCTTTTCTGTCATAATTATCACCTTAGTGGATTATAGTCAAAATGGCCGACAGGTCAAGAGATTCCGAGATCTGGGTTGATTCCGTCGACTGCCAACGAGGCCCCCCATGACAAAAACACTGACAACTACCCCTTTTATTATTTAATGATGACGGTAAAACTGCCGATGAGGTAAGCCAGGCAGATGGAGAATCTCTTCCTCATCAGGGCCGACATCTGCCTCTCTACATGCTTCGCAAGGATCCAGGGACTCCAGCATGAAAAGCAGGTCCAAATGCTGTGCCAGTCTGAGCAAATTTACCAGTTACTCAATGGTCCTGGTTGCGGCCATCAGTGGGGCGGCCGTGGTCGGCTGGCTTTTTGACTACCTGGTTATCGCCAGCATTCACAGATCATTTATTCCCATGGCTCCGACCACCGCTCTCTTTTTCCTGATCCTCTGCTCTGCCCATCTTGTCCAGCTTCGGTTCCCCGATCACCCCGCAGCACGGAAAGTGGCCCTGCTAGCCGCGCTGTTTGTAGCAGTAATATCGATGGCCATTTTCTGCGATTACTTCATCGATGCGGTTAAGCTCAATATCGAGGGGGTCATCCCCTTCGCTGCCGGGAAACTCGCCGCCGTCCCAACGGGTCGCATGTCGCCCATCAGCGCCGCAAGCTTCATGCTCTCGGGCCTGGCGCTATTTTTCCTGTCGTGCTCCTTCCGGGACTCCAGGCTGACCCGGCAGGCGTCGGCTCTGCTTGCCGGTACCGTAGCTGCCAGTGGTGCGGTGGTTCTTACCGGGTACCTGCACGGCTCGCCGCTATTGTACGGTAGCGCGATCATACCGGTCGCTCTACCCACGGCCGTTGCCTTTATAGCCTTGGGATCTGGTTTGTGCGCGTCGGCTGGCGCCGATGTTTTCCCGCAGCAGCACTTTCTGGGTGAGTCGATTGGTTCCCGGATGATGCGTGCATTCATGCCGATAACCGTGGCCATCGTAGTCGCCCAGGGGATGCTCGGAGCCCGGTTCTACTCCGGAGTATCCAATCCTTCGCTCATTTCGTCCCTGATGACCCTGCTTTCCGTGGCCGTAGTCGGTTTTGTCGTTACCGCCATATCAAAGATCATCAGCCACCAGTTGGAAACGGTCGAAACGGAGAGGAAACTGGCCCAACAGGAACTGGCCGAGAGCGAAGAACGCTTCCGCGCCTTTTTCGAAAACAGCATCGACGCCATATTTTTTTCCTCGGCTGGCGGGATCATACACTCGGCCAATCCGGAAGCGTGCCGGATTTTCGGGATGACGCAAGCGCAGATTTGTTCGGTTGGCTGGGATGGGCTGGTCGACCAGGATTCACTTCTTCACGAGGCTCTTGCCGAGCGACTGCGGACCGGCAAGTACAGGGGAGAACTGACCGGTAAAGGGAGAGACGGGACCAGGTTCCCGATAGAAATTTCGTCCTCGGTCTTCAGGAACAGGGCCGGTGACGAGATGATCAGCACCACTGCGCGCGATGTCACGGAGCAAAAACGCGCGCAGGAGGAACTGAGGGAAATCAACAAGCGACTCAACGTGCTATCCAACACCGATCCTCTTACCAAGCTTTACAACCGGCGCTATCTGATGGAGTCCTTTGACAGGGAGATGAAACGCCAGAAACGGAGCAACAGCTTTCTGACCGTCCTGTTGATCGACGTGGACCGTTTCAAGATCGTCAATGACGTCTTCGGGCATCAAAGAGGCGATGAGGTGCTGGTGGCTGTCGCAGAGGCTGCCCGGGAGATGCTCCGTTGCAATGACATCGCGGCGCGCTATGGAGGGGAGGAATTCGTGCTGCTCCTTCCCGAAACCTCGTTATCGGGTGGGGTGGTGGCTGCAGAGCGTCTGCGTGAAGCGGTGCGGGCCATTTCATTTGCTGCGCCGATGGAAAATCTCGCGGTCACCGTCAGTATCGGGGTCGCCACCTTTCCCTCGCCCTCCATTGACGGTGTAGACGCGCTACTGCAAAAGGCCGACGAGGCCCTCTACCGCGCCAAGAACGGCGGCCGCAACCGTGTCGCAGCAATGACGGACACTCTGCAATTGACCTCCGTGAACCAGTCGGACCAGCGTTCCATGTGACACTCCTCATCGTCGCAGGCCGCCCTCCGACACTCCTTTACGCATTCCCTCGCGCCACGTGGACAGTCCCTCCCCCCACCCTCACCCTCACCTTGAAGGGGAGGGTGCTTCTGCAGCGGATTTTCAGCACTTCTGAGGAAGTTACGGCAATAGTCTGATCCGACGTCATATTGTCCCCTCCCCCGGAGGGGGAGGGCCAGGGAGGGGGAACTCAGCCAATTCTTCAGAGAAGCCGCACCCATCCCCCCTCCCAACCTCCACCTCCGGGGGGAGGAGAGTCGGTACAAGCTATCTAGAGACGGGTACTTTTTCTGGGTCAAAGCGTCGCAGAGCGGCGCGGGGTGCTTCTGAGGAACTTGAAAGGCAAATCCCCCCTGGCCCCCTTTGTCAAAGGGGGGGATCCGGTATCGGGAGCGTTGCAGCCAGGACGAAGAGAGAAGGATCTTCCCGCAGTGCAGCAAACTCATGAACGAGCAGCTGCTAAGGGAGATCGGCGAGAAGTGCACGGCAGAAAAGGAGCGCTCCCACTCTTCCCGCGGCTCAGTGGGCGGTAAAAAGTAGCACAGGCGAAGGCGGTTTGTTCGGATTGCAGGGCAAAGAGGCACCGGGACCATGCCGGTGCTTCTTTCGTTTTACAGCCCCCTCGACACGCCTCCAGTTCGGCGAGAGCAAAGGTGAGTGTCTGCGTAGCAGTGGATTTCTTGGGAATTTTTCTGTAGATTGGAGGATTGCTCCCAATCAACCAGATTTTTCGAGATACGCCATGTTTAAGCACGTCCCACGCCTGCTCAGGCTTGCCGCCCCCATGATCCTGTCCACTTCCGCGATCACCATGATGCAACTCATAGACGCTATCGTATTGTCGCGCTACTCCAGCGAAGCGGTTGCGGCGATCGGGCCTTCCGGCCTTGCGGTCATCCTGTTCCAGGGCTTTTTGTTCGGTACCGCTGGGTATGCGGGCACCTTCGTGGCGCACAGCCATGGAAGCGGCGATCACGGGGGTGTCCGCGCCTCGGCATGGCTGGGGATCCACACCTCGGCCGCTTCCGGAATAGCTGCCTTGCTGGTCGCCTGGCCGCTGGCACGGCTGTTCCTGCTGGCAGGTCACGAGCCGGCGGTCGCCAGGGACGAGAGTACCTACTTCTGGATCTGCATGGCCGGCTCATTTTTCCCGGTCCTGGGCGCTGCTCTGGCCGGCTGGCTCTCGGGCATTGGACGCCCGGTAATCGTCACTGCTGTGACGTTTATCTCTTTTGCGCTGAATGCTCTGCTGGCTTGGGGGCTGGTACTGGGAGAATGGGGTCTGCCGAGGCTGGGAATTGCCGGGGCGGCGCTGGCAACCGTGGCCGCGCAGATGATTGCCGCTATCCTCTATACCATGATCTTCGCCAAGTCCGGGGGATTGACCGATCGGGTCGCCCGAAAGTTGAGGTGGGAACAACTGCGCCACTTCCTGTCGCTGGCAGCACCTATGGGGTTCAGGATCAGCGGCGAACTGCTGGCCTGGACCGTTTTCCTGGTGGTGGTAGGCCGCCTGGGCACCGTGGAACTGGCTGCATCGAGCATCGCCTTCAGGATCAACGGAGTCGCCTTCTTCCCGGCGCTGGGGCTGGGACAGGCAGCGGGGATCCTGGTTGGGCACGCCCGCGGAGCCGGTGCAGACCATGAGATTAAGGCCATTGCCTGGCAGTCGATGGCAGTGTGCCAGACCTGGATGCTGGCAATGGCGATCGTGTTTGCCACTGCCTCGGTGCCACTCGTGTCCGTTTTCGCAGGTAGCGGCCCCGAGGCGGTCCGGATTGTGGAGACGGGGTCGCAGGTCATGAAATTCGTAGCCATCTACTGCCTGTTCGACGCAGCCAATGTCATGATCGGATGCGTCCTGGCCTCCGCAGGAGACACCAACTGGCTCGCCCGCACTTTCATCGTCTGCTCCGGCATATTTCTAGTACTGCTCTGGCTGGTAAGCCGGTTTTTTCCCAGCCTGGTGGCTGAATGGACGCTGGCCACGCTATTCGTATTTGCAACCGCGGTAATCTGGCTGCTCCGCTTCCGAACCGGTGCATGGACCACAGTACAGGTGCTCCGAGATAGCGGAGCCCGTTAGACACTGCAGCTCCGCTACTTTTCCTGCTCCTTGCCCGGCCTGCCAGGAAGAGATCGGCTCATCCCTTTAATCAGCGACCGGCAGCCAGATATTGAAGGTAGCACCCGGGCGCGATGATTTGTCGGCGCTGATCATGCCTCCATGCCTACTGATAATAGCGTGACAGATGCTCAACCCCAGACCTCGCCCCTTGTGGGAGTCCATCTCCTTGGTGGTGAAATACGGGTCGAATATCTTGGCGAAGTTCTGGGCTGGGATGCCTGTACCGCTGTCTCTAAAAGAGATGCAGACATAATCTCCGGGCGCAAGCAGCGACCCTGAATTGGGAGAGAGGGTGCCGACGCGGGCCGTAATCTCGAGCTTCCCGCCCTGAGGCATGGCCTCGATGGCATTGACCGTCAGGTGAGAGAAGACCTGCTCCATCTGGGTTTTATCGAAGCTTAGCCGCGGAATGTCAGGCGGCAAATCGAAGGACGAAGTGATAGAGGTGCCGCTAAGAGCAGCATTGACACTGTACAGGATCACTGGCGTCACTTGCATTTTCCGTTTCAATCCGCTTTCCTTCCGGGCCAGGGTCCCCAGCCGTTTGCCGAGATTGCGTGCATCGACCGAGATGCTTTCGGCTTCCTTGAGATGGGTAAACGCCCTGCTGCCCGGATCGAGAAGCTTTTTCGCAAGATGGACATTGCCAAGGACGATCTGCAGCATGTTGTTGAAATCGTGGGCCAACCCGCCCGCCAACACTCCGATGGCCTCCAGATGCTTGACGCGCTGGGCATCGGCCTGCAACCGGAGCATAGCGACACAGTGCGAGACGGCGGTCAGTAGCTTGTCCAGGTCGACCGGCTTGACAACGTACTGAGCCACACCGATGTCGATGGCTTGAAGTATGAATCTGCTCTCTCCCAGGGCGGTCATGAAGATGAATTGAGCTTCCGGAAAATCGGTGCGAATGGCTCTCGCCATCTCCAGCCCGCTCATGGCCGGCATCAGGATATCGCTCAGGACTATATCCGGGCAGTGCCTGCGATAGAGTTCAAGCCCTTCCTGCCCGTTTTTCGCCACGATGCATTTGAAGCCGTTGCTTCTCAGTATCTTCGTCACCATCTCTCTGGTGTCACTATCATCCTCAGCATAGAGCACCGACACAGTTGCGGGCATTGCGTTCTCCATTAAAACCTCGATTCTTGATTGATCCGTGAAGTGTGCCGGCACGAATAGCGAACACTTCTCGTAAAAGGAAAGCAGGTTGTCGGGGCTAAACCGAGTGCCTTTACTTTGCGTTATTATGCTTAGTTCTACTTTGTCAGATTACAGCACAACGCCGTCATCCTCCCCCCATCCCCCTCCCAGCCTCCCCCTTGAAGGGGGAGGAGCCTTAAAATCCCCTCCCCTTCAAGGGGGAGGAGCCTTAAAATCCCCTCCCCTTCAAGGGGAGGGTTAGGGTGGGGATGGGGGCAAGGTGGTAATGTGACAAAGTAGAATCAGGAGGTTTTCAACAATTTTTCACAATTGGCTCTACTCGACCAGGGCATCCGGGACCCGGATACTCCCCGGTTCCTTGTACACGGGAACGGTCAAGCGCCCCGGGAGGGACGCCTGTTTTACTTCCGGATTCCCGGGCAGCTTGACCCAGACCTTCCAGCCGTTGCCTGCGGCATATTCCCTGTAACCCCTGTAATTCGAGTCCGACGGCTGCCAGTAGGCATCGCTCCCTCCGATACGCAGATACAGTTCACCCCCATTTTTGCCGGTTATCAGCGCCCCATAGACACCGCGTATCTGGGCGTTATGCTGCGGGTGCACGGTACTTCCCGCGTGCACGCCGGCTACATGCCGGGCATTGATCAACGCCTTTATTTTCGCCTTCAGGTCTGATCCCCAATCGAAATAATGCTTCCAGTAGACACAGGGGACACCGGGGTGCGTCAGCACATACGCATATGCCTGCTCCACCTGCCAATCGTTTAGAAAGCTGTCGTGCTCGTGGTGTAGCTGCGGGGAGCCATCGTCGTTGGTTCGATAGCCGGTATCGTGATTTTCAATGAAGGTGACGGCTCTGTTTTTCCAGGGAATCCCGTCCGTGGTGTCGCCGACCATGCCGATCCCGTTCCCGTATCCGTACAGCGCGCTGTAGTTCCCCTTATTGTCCTTCAGGGTGAAATAGCTGCTGAAGTCGAAGACACTGCTCGAGGTCTTGATATCGCCTGCAACGGCGGCGGTATTCCAGATCCAGCCGCGTTGCGCGGCGTGGGCTCCCCAGTCGTACTCGCCCACGGAAAAGGTCGGGTGCGTGGCGCGGTTGTATTGGGCAATCCTTTTGGCATGGTAGCCGTGCACCATGTCATAGCGCCAGCCCCGATAGCCTATCGATTGCAGCTGCCACAGGTACCTGATGATGTCGCGGCGGACCGTCTTGTTGCTGTGATCTATGTCCCTGAAGTCGGGATAGGAATAGGCCGTGCCCCCATGGGAGGCATACTCCTGCGGCCGTTCCTCCTCCGCCCCCCTTTGTGCCATCGGCGTATTGAAGACGCTCCCGGACGCCGGATTGGTGAAGGCTTCATCGTGCGCGGTAATGGCCCAGGTGCCCCACTCCGGATTTTTGAAGTCGGCCCAGCCCCGGCTCCCGTCGCGGTGGTTGATGACGATGTCGGCTACCGGTTCTACCCCGTTTGCCAGCAGGGTTTCAAGCATGCTCCGGTGCTGGTTGAAATCGCCGTAGCTGTTGCTCAGATTGAAGTACTCCTTTGGATTGTACCCGGCGCTGATGTCACCTGCGTAGGATGGCGGAGGAAGCCACACGAGATTGAAACGACCTTGGCGGATCTCTCCGGCCTTCTCCTTCACGATCTCGTACCACCGCTTGTTGCCGAACTGAGGAAACCTCTCCGGATGGCCATGCCGGTACGATTCCCAGTAGAACCCCTGCAGCATCACCCGGTCGTCCTCGAAACCTGCTTGGGCATAGCTCGGAACAGCGGGTGCCGTGAACAGAATCAGCCAGAGCCAGATAATGGTCCAGAGTGCCGACTTTTTCGTCCTCATCGCGTGGTCTCCTTTCATCATTGGGGTGAACTGCAGCTCTCCTTACACGCCGGAGCCAACTCGGGGGTCAAACTTGTTAGAAGATTCTACTCGCCGAAACGGGTTGCTTCAAGGGACGACTTTACCCCTACCAGCTCACCGCACCCGATGGCTCCTTCCGGCGGGCAGGTTGAGCCAGACTTTTCCGGGGGTCGACTGCTGAAGTTGTGTAGCCTTCCTTGTCAGGAATTGCTCTATAAACCTGTTTGACAACGGTCAGATGATCTTCCGCTGCTAAAACTCCCTCCCCTTCAAGGGAGGGTGGGGGTGGGGATGGGGTAGTTCTGGCGCAAAAGCACCCCCATCCCCCTCCTGACCTCCCCCTTGAAGGGGGAGGAACCTGAACAGCGGAAGATTGACGCTAATCTGGTTGTTTTAAACAGCAGCGTTTATTGAATATGGCTCAGGGTTCTTATGAAACTTGTTTGAGGAAAACACGGGGGGGGTGTGGTATTAGAAAAGATTTGACAATAAAACTCCGTTTGTTACTATGCCTTGCAAATAACTTTAATAATTCATTTAAGGGGGATTG
The DNA here is from genome assembly GCA_003499925.1 of Geobacter sp. Lineage (GTDB taxonomy): Bacteria > Desulfobacterota > Desulfuromonadia > Geobacterales > Geobacteraceae > Geomonas. Next base: position 5,536 of record DNRQ01000128.1, on the reverse strand, counting down.
TCGGTCAGATCCTCCTGAGAATTTTCTCGTTCCCAAGCTCCCGCTTGGGATGCAATCGCTGTCAAAGCTCCAGTTCTGAGGCGTTGAAGCGGAGCTTCCTATACATATATGCGTTCCCAAGCTGGAGCTTGGGAACGAGATGAACGAGATGAACGAGATGAACGAGATGAACGAGATGAACGAGATGAACGAGATGAACGAGATGAACGAGATGAAGCAGCACTCAAAGCAACGGGCAGGAATCGGTTCTCTCAACTGCAGCTGGATATGGAGGCCACATGAAAACAGCTTTCCTAAGGTGCGTACTGTCTGCCTGGCTGCTAATGGTGATTATCGCATGGTCCGGTTTCAGCGCCAAACAGGCGGGCGCTTTTACTTTTAACGTCACAATTGCCGGCAATGGCAGCGGTTCGGTGAACAGCAGCCCGTCGGGGGTCATTTCCTGCACGTTTCCGCCCATGGAAGGGACATGTTCGTCCCTCCTCGGCCCTGCCAGTCAGCTAACGCTTGTTGCCACCCGAAGCGGAGATTCCGTTTTCAACGGGTGGGGAGATTCCTGCGCCGCATGCAGCGGCACCTTGTGTCAAATAACCATGGATGGTGACAAGAGCTGCTCGGCAACCTTCGCCACCCTCCCCCCGGTGCGTATCGCCGGAAGCACGCCGGTTTATTATGGGAACCTTCAGGAGGCATTTGACGCTGCCCCAAATGGGGCAACAGTTGAGGCAAGGGCCATATCGATCCTCGAAAATCTGATAATCAAAGGTTCCGGGAGAATAAGGTTCAAGGGGGGATATGATGGCTCCTTTACCTCCCAATCCGGCTACTCGAACCTGAAGGGGAAGCTGACCATCCGAACTGCTGCCGTGATTGCAGACCATCTAAGAATATCAGCCACACCGCCCCACCCGGTCAGCCTGACATCCATCGCAGTAACCCCTGCCAATCCGGAGATTGCCCAGCATGCGACCCAGCAGTTCGCCGCAACAGGCAGCTATTCAGATGGCACATCCAGGAATCTGACAGCCTCGGTGGCATGGTCTTCCGGTTCGACATCGGTCGCCACCGTGAATGGAGCCGGTCTCGCAACCGGGACAACTGTCGGTTCGGCGACTATCACCGCCACTTCCGGTCTCATTTCGGGAAGCAGCACGCTTTCCGTCACACCCTCGGCAACGGGGAGATTCTCTGAACCCGCCACTCCTCTCGATGTCTCCGCGCTCTCCGATTCGGCCCATGCGGTAACGGTACTCGTGCCGATAAGCGGTGGCACAGTGACCGCGACCGGCGCCGACGGCACTGTTTTTACCCTGGAGATCCCGGCGGATGCGTTGCTTTCTGCCACGGAAATCACGATGACTCCGATAAACGGCATCACGGATTTGCCGCTGAGCGGAGGGCTGGGCGCAGCGGTCAGCCTCGAGCCCGAGGGCCTTAGGCTCTATAATTACGCCACCCTGACCATCGTGCCTGCCCGGGCGATCCCTCTGGCCCAGCAAACCTTCTTCGGATTTCAAAATAGCGGCGAAGACTTCCACCTTGAGCCCCCGGTCCCGGGGAGTTCCGCGCTGCAGATCAAGTTGCTGCACTTCAGCGGGTACGGCATGGGGAGCGGCACCGATGCCGATCGCGCCCAGATCCTCCTGCATAACGCCAGCAACGCTGAGAACCGCTTGAACCAGGCCGCTTCCGAGCGATTGAGATTAGCCAGGGAGCGAAACGAACCTGTGGACTTAACCGTCCTAGAAGAGTTCTGGAGGGAATTTATGGACCAGGTTGTCGCACCGCGCATGCAGGCAGCTTCGTCAAGCTGCGCTGCCGGCAAACTGGCCATGCAGACCCTGCTCGGGCTCGAACGCCAGAAACAATTGATGGGCGTCGATTCCGACGGCGCCATGGACCTTTTCATGAGCTTGCGTACCCAACTGGCGAATGCATGCATTCAAGAAGCCTACGACGCCTGCGTCAACCAGCATGACCTGCGCGAGATTGTTTGGGTCGTTCTGGGATTGGAGCGCCAGACTCAACTGCTCGGCTTGACGGACACGACCATGCCGTGGGACGCTGCGGGTAAGCAGATGATCAAGCAATGCCTCCACTTTGAATTGGACTTCACCTCCGCCAACGGTCAGAGCGGCATGTGGGATAGTTCGGTTACGGGAACGGTTCCGCTCCAGGCCGATCTTGGAGAATATCCCTCCATAAAGGTTAGGAGTATTCCCCCCTCTCCCCTGGAGGCGGGCGATTTCACCTTTACGGACTGGTGCGAACAAACAGGAATCGCCATGAGCAATACAGGGGACTTCATGGTGACCGATCTGAAATTTGTCTTCGGCGGTACTGACACCCAGAAAATCTCGACCATCGAAATGGAATATTACATTCCGCAGATATTCGGAATAGCAACGATAAAATGTGATGACGATCACCCCCCCGCACAGGTCCCACTTGCCTGGAATGGTACCTATCTAGTGGTGCATGAATTCGAGGCTACCGAAGGAATGGGGACTATGATGATTGCCCGTAATTGGACGGTCCCGGGCGGAAGCCTTTATGCCAGCAAGAGCTACGATATGACCGGGCCGTCCAGAACATTTGATAAGACCACCATGGTCCTCCGGCATACGCCGGGGCCATAATGCGCAAACGGCGGCTGCATCGCATGATGTAGCCGCCGTTTGCACTCCGGGTTTGCAAACTCCGTCAAGTCAGAGCAGTTTCTCGGCCTCGCGGGCAGCGATCACCACCGGGTCCCAGACCGGTGAAAAGGGCGGTGCATATCCCAGGTCGAGATTGATCATCTCCGCCACGGTAAAGTCGGCATGCAGAGCGGTTGCCAGGGTGTCGATGCGCTTGGCTGAACCTTCCATCCCGACGATCTGCCCCCCCAGCAGGCGGCCGCTCCCCTTTTCGGCCAGCACCTTGACGGTTATTTCCCCTGAACCGGGAAAGTACCCCGCCCTGGTCCGGCTCTTGATCACGGCGCTTACCCACTCGATACCCAACGCCCTGAGCTCCTTTTCCTGGAGGCCGGTACGGGCGACTTCGACCTGGCCGACCTTGGTCACGGCGGTCCCCGTTACACCCGGAAAGGTGGCATAGCCTCCTCCCAGGTTGATCCCCGCCACCCTTCCCTGCCGGTTGGCGACCGTGCCGAGCGCAATATAGAAGGGCCTGCGGCTGACCAGGTGAAACGACTCGGCGCAGTCTCCCGCAGCCCAGATGCCGGCAACGCCGGTTTGCATCCGCTCGTTCACCCGGATCGCCCCCTTCACCCCGAGCGGTATGCCTGCCGCTGCGGCGAGAGCGGTATTGGGGCGCACGCCCAGGCCTAGTATCACGATATCGACCGGAAGGCTCCGCTTGTCGGTCACTACCCCGACCACCTTCCCTTCCCTGGTCTCGAATCCGGTGAGACTCTCTTTCAGGTGCACGGTTACCCCGAAATCCCTCATTGCCCGGGAGACCAGCTCTCCCATCTCCTCATCGAGAGTTCCCATCAGCTGCGGCGACCTGTCTACCAAGGTCACCTCGATGCCGCGCCTCACCAGGGCTTCCGCCATTTCCAGGCCGATGTAGCCGCCGCCTACCACGACTCCCGTTTTCGCCGCCTCCGCGTCAAGGAGCCGGCGCAGCTCCAACCCGCTTTGCAGGGTATTTATGCCGCAAATCCGGACGGCGTCGGAGCCTGGAAGCTCCGGACAGATCGGCAGCGCGCCGGTGGCGATCAGGAGCTTGTCGTAGGATTCCCAGGAAACGCTGCCGCTCTCCAGTTGCCGAACCCGGACCCTCGCGCCTGCCGCGTCGATTTCCTCGACTTCGTGGCGGATGCGTACGTCGATCCCCTCCTTTTCCCGGAATCTTTCAGCGCTGCGAATCATAAGTGCGTCTTCGTTGTCGACAACCCGGCCGACGTAGTAGGGAATCCCTCAGGCGGAATAGGATACGTGGGGGCTCCTTTCGAAAACGACGATCTCAAGTTCGGGACGGCGACGTTTGGCCTGAGATGCGGCGCTCATCCCTGCCGCATCACCGCCGATAACAACCAGTCTTTCAGTAGTCATGGATGGATCTCCTTATGGCTTAAGCCACCCTCTTCCGCAGTAGCGAGGGTACGGTAAGTATACCAGCATCATTCACCTTTAGGCCCGGCTCTCCAAACTGAATGCTGATTAGTACTGATCTTCCGCGAACTGATCTCCCCCTCCCCTCTTCAACCTCCGGTCACATCCACTTCAGGTTGGTTCAACGCGCAACGGCGGCTACATCGCAAGATGTAGCCGCCGTTTGGATACTGTCGTTTATCCGGCAATCGTCCTTTCAATCCCGATCGGCAGCCCGCCCTCCTCTCTGCCACATCCCAGTAATGGGCGTTTTGGTCGGTCCCCTGGTTATCGGACCTCAGTTTTACCTTATTCCAAAGGTAATTTGACGCATAACATTTCATTGCCGCCCTTCTGGAATTCGTAGGCGACCCGCTTGATGCATACTTCGAAACCTTCCATTTCAAGCCTCGATACCACCTCGTCAACATGTCGAGACCTTACCGAGCCAAGCTCCACTATCGGGAATACCCGCACCTCGTGCGCAACTCGGCAAAGCTCCCGCAAAGACTGTAGGTGAAATGACGCATCGAAGTGCTCGCTGTAAAGAAATAGAAAGTGTGAGCATAGCGCAAGATCAAAAGTACCATCCGGAAAAGGCAGATTTGGCAACTCGGAAGTGACATATCTCCCCTCGCTTACCCCCTCAGGATAGTCCGCCAGGAATGCGCTCATTGCCTTCTTACGAACTTCCCCAAGCTCTTCGACTGAACCAATGACGGTCCAGATAAATTCGTCCAGGTTCTGTTTGGTCTGTTCCATTACGATGTCATAGGTTTCATCGATGCGGTCCGCAATTTCCTCTGCGGTGAACCGATATATCGGGTCGACTGATATGACCGAACCATCTTGCCTGGTGAGGCAACAGTTAAAACTTGCAGGTCCATCACCACAGCCAAGTATTCTCTTCTTTAGATCATCATTATCAAGGGCGAACATATTGATATACTCGTCATGTGATCGTCCCCATGGCACTACGTTATCGAGATTGAAAGCCATCTTTACACCTTATCGTTAAAGCCACGTCAACATGGGATGAAGGGCGGTTTGCGCTTGTTCGTTCCTATGCAATACCATCTCGGCAAAATCACCGCAACCGATAATTCTCTCATCTGCAGTTTCATGTTCACTGAAACCAAGCCGCCGGTGCGGGCTGTGTTGTCTCTTCTTTATGCCGCTCGCTGGAGTGATTCTATCAATCCCTTCAATTCCAGCTTCTCCTACACTACCGTGTTGGCCGGTGCAAAATGCATCATGAAACCTGATCAGTGTTAATCATCCGCACTGCGCAAGCACACCCTCCCCCTTGATGGGGGAGGGTTGGGGAGAGGGTGAAAAGATGGCATGAGCCTCACCCTCCCCCCCCGCCCCCACTGCCATTAAGTTAAGGGAAATAGGAGTAGGGTGGGCCGCGCCCACCACAACCGCATCCT
>DNRQ01000147.1:4447-21200 GCA_003499925.1 Geobacter sp. | reverse complement strand
GCCCAGTTCATGCCGAACTGGAACTCGAGGGTGATGCCGGTCACCACCCCGAGCGCGAAGTTGATCAGGAAGAGCTTGCCCCAGAACTTAGCCATCCTCAGATACAGCTCGTTGCCGCTGAAAACGTAGCGGGTCTCCATGGCCGCGATCAGGACCGAGAGACCGAGGGTGAGCGGGACAAAAATGAAGTGGAACATGCTGGTGATCGCGAACTGCAGCCTGCTCAGGGTCAGTACATCCATCGATAGGCTCTCCTTTGGGAATGAAATGGCACTTTTCTATCTGCTTGGGACGGGATTGCGATGCTGACGGTTGCCTCGGGCGAAAGGACTGCGGACCGCCATTACGACAAACAGGACCTTATTCATCCTGTTTACGGGCAAATTTTTTTTAGCCGCTACGGCTTCGGGCCAGGGTCTCTATGGTGACACCGTCAAGGATATGCACGACCTCAGTCTGTACCTGTTTCCAGATACCGTGCACCTGGCAGGTTCCACCCCTGTCGCACGGGTTGCCGAGCAGGCAGCGGTTCGGGACGATAGGCCCCTCCACCGCCTCGACCACCTCACGAAGCGTGATGGCGGATGCCGGGCGGGCCAGAACGAATCCGCCGCCGGTTCCGCGCGACGAGGTGACCAGCCCGAGCTTGGCAAAGCTCTGGAAGATCTTGGCCAGAAAGGTCTGTGGCACCTCGGCCGCGGCTGCGATCTCGCTGATCAGGGAAACCCGTCCCGGCGGCTGCTGGGCCAGGTAGATGATGCCGCGAATCGCGTACTCTCCCTTTCGGGTCAACTCCATCATAAGAACACCTCAACAACACCTTTAGGACCGATTTTATCCCTTTATAGCCAATGACTGTCGCACTGTCAAGGGGAAATAGCGGCGCCGGCCGTTTTATTGTTGCGCCGTTCCACCTCCACAACCCAGACGCTGCGATAGAACCTCCCTCCCCTTCAAGGGCACTGCCATTAAGTTACGCGCTGCTCGCTCCCCCTCCCTTGATGCCCTTGATGGGAGGGGGTTGGGGGGAGGGTGAGGCTGGTACGAGCTTTTCACCCTCTCCCCCGCCCTCTCCCATCAAGGGAGAGGGGGCCTGTGCGGCGTGCGGGAAATTAGCACTGACCTTAACTTAACCCTGACTAGCGTCAATCTCCGGCTGAAAAACCCCCTCCCCTTCAAGGGGAGGGTTGGGGTGGGGATGGGGTTGAACGCGATTCTCGGCGGGAGCAGTCGGGAGGGATTGGCGGTCAAAAAAGGACAAAAAAAGGGGCCGTCCTGCGGCCCCCGTTTTCAGCATTGATGTGATCTGATCAGCCCAGCAGGCTGTTGAAGTTCCTCGCTCTGTTCGCCAGGATGGTCGGGTCTAAAACCTCACCGCAGCAGGTGCATTTCCAGGCGTCGAAAGACCTGACGAAATCGTAGTACTTCTCGGCGAACATTCTCCCTTTGCATTTCGGGCATTTCATAAAAATTACCTCCCACCTAAGAGTTGATTGAAGTCATTCACGTGGGGAGGACAATACATCTTGCATGCCAAGACAGCGATTATAAACGGGGCATAATGTTAATGAGACAGGCTGCCGCAATAAGCGCCGCAAAAAGGGGGCGTTATCTGAAATTAGAAATACCTCCTGATCGCGGCGAGCTTGCCGGGACCGATGCCGGGGACCCGAAGCAGACCGTCCAGAGAGCCGAAAGCGCCATTATTATGACGGTCCGAGGCGATCCGCTCCGAGAGTACCGGCCCTATCCCCGGGAGGCAGGACCAGTCGTCAGGCCCCAGGAGGTCGGGGTCCAGAGGGATCTTCAGCAGCATCCGCTCCTTCACCCCCATCCTTTCCACGCTAAATCGGGGAGTTTCCCGGTCAGCGAGCTTGAGCGTCACGACGTCTCCGGAGAGAAGCGGGCGGGCCGCCTGCGCGCCGGAAGCCTCGGCAAGCGGCGCATCCGGCAGCGTCATTTTAATGGCGGTCACGGCGGAGACGCCGTCAGGAAATCGATACAGGCCGGGGCGCGGGAAGTCGCCGGCCAGCCGGACCGTGACGGCGCCCGGGTGGCTGCCGGCTCCGGCACGAAGAAGGGCCGCGTCCTCACCTTTTCCGGTGGGTACGCGGCCCTTGAAGTACAGCGACAGGGAGAGCAGCAGGGCGATGCACCAGATGGCGAGTCGGCTGCTGCGCGGCATCACCTCTTGGGTAACCCCGCCTCCTCTTCCTTGTGAAGCTTGAATTCGATGGCATCGATCAGCGCCTGGTACGACGCCTCGATGACGTTGGAGGAAACGCCGACCGTCCCCCAGCGACCTTCCTTGTCCCCCGACTCGATGAGAACGCGGATCGAGGAGGCGGTCCCCTGCCCGGCCGGAAGCACCCGGACCTTGTAGTCGTGCAGCTTCACGTCCTTGAGCTTGGGATAGAATTTCTCCAGCGCCTTCCTCAGGGCGTTGTCCAGGGCGTTGACCGGACCGGTACCCTCGGCGGCGGTGTGCTCGATCTTGCCACCCACCTTGACCTTGATGGTCGCCTCCGAGATCGGCTGCTCGTCCTCGTGCCGCTTCTCGTCGATGACCCTGAACCCGATCACGGAGAAGAACTTGCGGTGCGTCCCCAGAGCCCTTTTCATGAGAAGCTCGAAGGAGGCCTCCGCCCCCTCGAACTGGTAGCCCCGGTTCTCCATCCCCTTGATCTCTTCCAGGATCTCCAGGGTGACCGGGTCCTTGCTGTCCAGGTTGATCTGGAACTCGGTCGCCTTGGCGAGGATGTTGGCGCGACCCGAGAGATCGGAGATCAGCACCCGGGTGGCGTTACCGACCAGCTCCGGCCTCATGTGCTCGTAGGTCTCGGGATGGCGCTGGATGGCGGAGACGTGCACCCCCCCCTTGTGGGCGAAGGCGGAATCCCCCACGTAGGGCTGGTGCTTGTTCGGGGCGAGGTTCGCCAGTTCGAAGACGTAGCGGGAGAGATCCCTCAGATGCCGCATCTGGTCGTCGCTGATGCAGTCGAGCCCCATCTTCACCTTGAGCGCCGGGACGATGGAGCAGAGGTTCGCATTGCCGCAGCGCTCTCCGAAGCCGTTGATGGTTCCCTGCACCTGCACGATCCCCTGCTCGACCCCGATGATGGTGTTGGCGACGGCGCAGTCGCCGTCGTTATGCGTGTGGATGCCAAGCGGCGTGGCGACGGCGTTTCTCACCTGTGCCACGATCCGTGCGATCTCGTAGGGCATGGTGCCGCCGTTGGTGTCGCACAGGATGATGCAGTCGGCACCTGCCTGTTCGGCCGCCTTGAGCGTCTTGATGGCGTACTCGGGGTTGGCCTTGTAGCCGTCGAAGAAGTGCTCGGCGTCGTAGAAGACCTCGGGCATGCGCGCCTTCAGGTACTCCAGCGAGTCGAAAATCAGCTCCAGGTTCTCCTCCAGCGGTATCCGGAGCGCCTCGCGGACCTGAAAATCCCAGCTCTTGCCGAAGATGGTCACCGCATCGGCCTCCGACTGCACCAGGGTGCGTATGTTCTGGTCCTTGTCGGGGGTGACCTTGGCGCGTCGGGTGGAGCCGAAGGCGGCGATCTTCGCCTGGGTGAGCTTCTCCTTCTTGATCTCCTTGAAGAAGGCGATGTCCTTGGGATTGCTCCCCGGCCACCCCCCCTCGATGTACTGGATGCCGCATTCGTCAAGCTTGCGGGCGATGCGGATCTTGTCCTCGACCAGGAAGGAGATATCCTCCGCCTGCGTTCCGTCCCTAAGCGTCGTATCGTAAAGTTTTACCAGGCTCATGTCCCCACCTTTCCAAACTCAGTCGTTCTACGTTCTACGTTCTACGTTCTACGTTCTACGTTAGAGGTCTAAGCTCATTGCGGCGAACTCAGGCCTGCACCGTTTTTAACGTAGAACTTAGAACGTAGAACGTAGAACGGTTTCTGTTACTTCCCCGAGAGGCCGAAGGCGTCGTGCAGCACCCTGACGGCGAGCTCCGTGTATTTCGCGTCAATCACGACGGAGATCTTGATCTCGGAGGTGGAGATCATCTGGATGTTGATCCCTTCATTGGCGAGCGTCTTGAACATGGTGGTGGCGACGCCGGCGTGGCTTCTCATGCCGAGGCCGACGATGGAGACCTTGCTGATGTTCTCGTCGGAGAGGACTTCCTTGGCGGAAATCGCCTCGGCGGTCTCCTTGGTGATGGCGAGGGCCTTCTTGAAGTCGGCCTGGGGCACAGTGAAGGTGAAGTCGGTGAATCCCGCCTCGCTCACGTTCTGGACGATCATGTCGACGGAGATATTGGCGTCGGAGAGCGGCGAGAGGATCTGGGCCGCGATACCCGGCTTGTCGGGAACCTGCATCACTGCTATCTTCACTTCATCCTTGGCATAGGCGATACCGGAGACGAGCACTGCTTCCATTTCTTTATCCTCCTTGGTAACCATGGTTCCGAGATTTTCGTTGAAACTTGAGCGGACATGTACGTCCACGTTATATTTCTTGGCGAATTCGACCGAGCGGATCTGGAGCACCTTGGCGCCCAGACTGGCGAGTTCCAGCATCTCCTCGTAGGAGATCCGCTCTATCTTCTTGGCGTCCTTGCAAAGGTTGGGGTCGGTCGTGTAGACGCCGTCCACATCGGTGTAGATCTCGCAGACGTCGGCCTTGAGCGCCGCAGCGAGGGCCACGGCCGAGGTATCGGAGCCGCCGCGTCCAAGGGTGGTGATGTTCCCTTCGCTGTCGACCCCCTGGAAACCGGCCACGATCAGGATGGTTCCTTCCTTGAGGTCGCCCCGCATCTTGGCGTCATCGATGTTCTCGATGCGCGCCTTGCTGTGGGCGTTATCGGTGAGGATCGGGATCTGGAAGCCAAGGTAGGATTTGGCCTTGTATCCCATCGATTTCAAGCACATGGCCAACAGGGCGATGGAAACCTGCTCCCCTGCCGCGACCAGCACGTCGTATTCACGATTGTCCGGGAATTCACACACCTCGTTGGCAAGTGCCACCAGCTTGTTCGTCTCGCCCGCCATGGCCGAAACGACCACCACCATGTCGTTGCCCGCGTCGTAAGTCTTTACCACCCTTTTCGCAACGTTGCGTATCCGTTCGACAGACCCCATCGAGGTGCCGCCGTACTTTTGGACCACCAAAGCCATGTCAGTCCTCCTTGTCCTCAACTATTGATCCGCCGGAGCTTTTTCACCCGCGGCGGTTAGAGCAATCTTTATTAGCAAGAATATACCGGTGGGTCAAAACATTTTTTTACACAACTACGCCGCGATCAAAGGAATCGGATAACTTTTGTACTGGCAAAGGGTCAAAGCCGCAAAGGCACAAGGGATATCTGAAGCTTCAGCCCCGGGCCTTTCTCTGCAACAAAGCGAACAAAATGCCAGCAAAATCAGCACCCTTTGCTTTTATCACCGCTCTGATTGACTGAACCTTTGCGGGTTTAGGCATCGCCTTCGGCCCTATAACCGTACAAGCATCAATAACGTCAATCTTTGTTCTGGGACGGCCCGAAATCGAGCCGGAAGTCAGGCGGGAAATAGCGCTTCCAAGAGCTCGGCCGCTCTTGGTCCGACGGCCGCGAAGGAGACCTTCCTCTCTTCGGCCTCCTCATGGGCGAGGGAAACGATCAGCAGCTGCGCGGGCATCTCCTCTCCCAAGCGCTCGGCCCACTCCACGACACAGGCCCCGGTTCCGGAGAAGTATTCCTCGAAGCCGAGTTCGGCGACCTCCTCCGAGCCGTGCAGGCGATACAGGTCGAAATGGTACAGTGGGAGCCGCCCCTGGTAGATGTTGAGAATGGTGTAGGTCGGGCTGGTGACGGGAGTGCCGGGATCCACCTCGAGGCCGGCGGCGATCCCCTTGGCGAACTGGGTCTTACCGGCGCCAAGCTCACCCACCAGCGCGATGAAATCGCCTGGCGCCAGGAGCCGACCCAGCCTCGCGCCGAGTTGCACGGTCTCGGCACCGTTTTTGGTAACGACAGAGCACATCGGGGCTAACCTATCATGGTCCTGATCATGTCGATGCGGCCGATCACGCCGACGACGCGCCTACCCTCGACGACCGGCACCGCGTGGACCCTATGGCTGCTCATGATATCGGCGACCTCGCTCACCGGGGCCTCGGGTCCGACGCTGAACACCTCTTCGCTGAATATCTCGCCCACCGTCTGCCCGGTCATCTTCTGCAGTTCCTTTTCGAACCGCTTGTCGCTCTCCAGGTAGATGACCCAGTCGAAGATCGAGACCACCGTCGGGATGTGCAGGTTCTTGTCCTGCTCGATGAGGTCGCTTTCCGAAACGATCCCGATCAGCTCCCCGTTATCGTCTACAACCGGCACGCTGCTGACGCGGCTTTCGGAAAAAAGCACCGCGAGATCTCTAACCGAGGTCTCGCGACGCACGGTGATAACTTCCTTGGTCATGACATCTTTCGCCTTCAACATAGTTTTTCTCCCTTTTCGTTTGCGATACATCTTCCGATAACGCCGATCTGCAGCGATCGGTAACGCCGTTTCCCGCGGTGAAACAAGCTTCAGCCCGACAGCCGGCAGAGAGGTAGGGTGGGCCGTGCCCACCACACCCGGATCCTGATGGTGGGCACGGCCCACCCTACATTATGGCATCTCCGCGTAAAGCTGCCTTCAGCCCGACAGCCGGCACAGCGCCTCCGGCAGCATCTCCTGGACATCGGTGGCGTTGAGTCCCTGCGTCCCCTTCCGCTCGACCAGCAGGTCGGCGGCGTAACCATGGACAAAGGCCGCGAGCTGGCAGGCCTCGAAGGGGTGATACCCCTGCCCGACCAGGGCGGCCAGCACACCGGTCAGCACGTCCCCCATTCCCCCGCTCGCCATGCCCGGATTGCCGCTGCCGTTTATGGCGATGCTGCCGTCTGGAGCGGCGATGATGCTGCGCGCACCCTTCAAGATCAGGTAAACCTGGAAGCGTCCGGCAAGATCCCTGGCAGCTCCGATCCTGTCCGCTTCGATCTCGGGAATGGAACAGCCGGCAAGGCGCGCCATTTCGCCCGGGTGCGGGGTAAGCAGAGTCACCCTCCCCCGCCTGGACAAAAGCAGCTCCGGCGCGGCTGCCAAGGCGTTCAGCCCGTCGGCGTCCAGCACGAGCGGCCCGGCCAGGGAGGAAACCAGTGAATGCACCAGATATATCGTGGATGCGCTTCCGCCCAGCCCCGGTCCCAGGGCGACGGCATCCTTGCCGCGCGCGGCCCGCAGCAGTTCGCCAAGCGCGCCCGCCGGCAGAAAGCCCGACCCCGGCTTGCCGACCGGAAGGGTCATCGCCTCCGTGCTTTTCACCTCCAGGACCGCGTTCAGGCCGGCCGGCACCGCCAGGGTGACGAGCCCCGCTCCGGTCCGTACCGCACTGTTAGCCGCCATCGCCGCGGCGCCGGTTTTTCCGGTCGATCCCGCAATGATCAGGCACTGCCCGCTGCTTCCCTTGTGGGCGGCAGCGGCGCGCGGCCGGTAGAGCCTCCTGGCGCGGGCGAGGTCCACGAATTCGCAGCCGGGGGCCTCGGAGAGCACGGCGTCCGGCATGCCGATATCCGCCACCACCAGACGGCCGCAGAACTCGGCACCCGGCTGCAGGATGTTCCCCAGCTTGGGAAGGGCGAAGCTCACCGTCAGATCGGCGCGCACCGCCCGTCCCAGCACGCGCCCGTCGGCTGCATCGATCCCGGAGGGGATGTCTACCGCGACCACCGGGACGCCGGCAGCGTTGATCATCTCGATCGCCTCGCCGTAGACCCCGGTGACCTCGCTCTTCACCCCGGTGCCAAGGAGTGCGTCCACGATCAGCGTCGCGCCTTGAAAGAGTTCCTGGTGGCGCGACGCACCCTCGGGCGCAGAAATGACGGTGCCGGGATCCAGCCGCGACAGGTTGGCCGCCGCATCCCCCGTGACGGAGTCCGAGGCGGCGACAAGCAGCACCGGCGCCTCCCATCCTCTCTCGATGAGGATCCGTGCGATCACGAAACCGTCGCCGCCGTTATTCCCCTTGCCGGCGACGATGAGCGCCCTCTTGCCGGCTCCCGGGCCGAAGCCCTCGGTGATGGCATCGGCGCAGGCCCGCCCCGCCTGCTCCATCAGGGTGAGACCGGCGATGCCGAATTCCCGTATCGCCCTTTGATCCATATGCTGCATGACCTGGCCGCTCACAACCTTCATCTAACGCTCCAGTACCACCATGGCAACGGCGCATCCCGCATCGTGGGACAGCGACAGGAAACAGGCGCTCAGTCCCGCCTCCCGGAACATCTCCAGGGCGCGCCGATAGAGCCTCAGCTCCGGTTTGCCCAGATGGTCATTGACCACCTCCATGTCCTTCCAGGAGAGTCCGTCGCGAAGCCCGGTCCCGAGCGCCTTGAGGAAGGACTCCTTGGCCGCGAAACGGAGGGCGTAATGCTGCGCGCTCTGCTTTTTGCCGGCGCAGTACTCGATCTCCAGGGGAGTGAAAAGCCTCTGGAACAGCGCATCGTTTCCCTGCGCGAGAAAACGCTCGAAGCGCGCTATTTCAACGATGTCAACGCCGGTGCCGTATATCAAGTTAAATACTCCGTGATCACTGTGACTGCTCCCATGAAACAGAAGTGCCTAGTTACCCGATTAGCGCACTGAACCGGGTCGACCACCAGTCTCCCCCTTTGCAAAGGGGGGCGGGGGGGATTTAGCCCAAGTTGCCGTAGCGCACATTGTTGCGACAGAGCTGAAATCCCCTAAATCCCCTTTGCCAAGGGGGACTTTCTGCGCCAACCTTAATACTGAAGGTCGGCCCAATACTATACATTTTCAGCAGGAGCCACAAGCGCTAATGTGAAAGCAATCAGCTCCGGATTCATCGCGGGGCGGCAAGCTCCGGCAGCGATTCCCGCCATTCGCGGATCACACCCGGCAGGTCGAGCGACCAGGATGAGAGCGCCTTGGCCACCGCCGTTTCGATGGTCGCCCGCTCCCCGAGACTCTTCAATATCCCCTGCACCGCATACCAGCCGTAGCGCGTGACCATGAACTCGGCAAGCGAATAGCTCTGCTGGTAGGCAAGAGCCGCCTCGGCACCGGACATGGAGCCGAAGGAGCCGGAAAGTGTGGCAAGGGAAAGCAGGCGCCCCTCCTTGGCCGCGCGGGCAAAATCGGCGGGGGGATGACTGAACTCCTTGCGCCCCTGGATCTCCGCGAGACCCTCGTTGAGCCAGGTCGGGATGTTGCCGCCGGTGAGCTCGGCGATCAGCACGTGGGTGAATTCGTGAAACAAAATGGCGCGCATCTGCGGGGTGATCCTGGTCACCCCGCCGACCGGGAGACGGATCTTGCCGTCGTAAAGTCCGCCGGACCAGTCCGGCCCCGCGGTAACGCTGCTGTAGTCCCGCTTGGCATAGAGCAGCACCGGGATCCGGGTGGTCGGGAACCGGCCCAGGTCGGCACCCACGCTGTTGTAGGCGCTCTCCAGCGCGTCCAGCACCTCGGCGGCCAGCCCCTGGGGAAGTTCCGCGTCAAAGCTCAGGTCGAACATGGAGCTGAACCCCTTGTCCATTTTCGACTCGACCGGCAGTTCCCGCTCCGCCTTCTCGATCAGCCCCCGGGTCCCCTTCTCATCCGGATCCTGCTCCAGGGCACGGCGCCAGAGGGCGAGCGCCGCCGGAAGATCCCCGGTATCGTAGCTGATTTTACCGAGGAAGAGGAGCGGCTTGGCCCCGTCGCCGGCCTGCAGCAAGTCGGCGCGGGCGGCGTCATAGTTCTTACCGAGGTAGAGGGCGATGCCGCGCATCAGGCTGAGATCCGGCGAGCCGGGTGAGAGCTCGCGTGCCTGGCCGAAGTAGTCAGCCGCCTCGGCGTAGCGGCCGGCCTTCAGCTCGCGCTGGCCGATCTGGGCGCAGGCGACGGCCAGGTTGCGCCGCAGCGCCTCGTCGTAGGGGTAGAGGGAGAAGCCCCTTCTGAGCCCTTCGAGCGCCCTGTCGTACTCGCCCCGGCTCATGAGATCCTGGGCTTGAGCGCTGTAGGAGAGAGGATCGCCGGCGCTAGCCGCGCGGGCTAACAGGACAAGAAGGAGCAGGAAAAATGCGGTTGAGCGTGCAGTTGTTCTGGACATCTGTCTGCCTCAAGGGTTGGCGGCGCTGGGGGGAGGGATGGCTAAGGGGTGACCTTTGCGCTCAGGCGGCCCCTCTCG
The DNA here is from genome assembly GCA_003499925.1 of Geobacter sp. GTDB lineage: Bacteria > Desulfobacterota > Desulfuromonadia > Geobacterales > Geobacteraceae > Geomonas. The sequence continues at coordinate 11,031 of DNRQ01000147.1, read as the reverse complement.
CCTTCCTGATGCTCCGGGCGATCCCGGCCGGGTCGAGGCCGTAGGCGGCCTTAAGCTCCGCCTGCTCCCCCTGCTCTATGAAGCTGTCGGGGAACCCGAGACGGGTGACCGAGACGCCGCTCACCTCGCACTCCTCGAGAAGCTCCAGCACGGCGGTGCCGAAACCGCCGTGAAGCACGTTTTCCTCCAGCGTGAAGAGCATCCCGGTGCCGGAAAGCGCCAGTATCAGCTCGCCGTCGAGCGGCTTTACGAAGCGGGCGTTCATGACGGAGAGCTCCACCCCCTCCAGGGCAAGCGCGGCTGCCGCCTCCAGGGCCGCCTGCACCATGGTGCCGATGGCGAGGATGGCGCCGTCCTTTCCTTCCCTCAGCAGTTCCCCCTTTCCTATCGGAAGCGGCGCGAGGATCTGGTCGATGGGGACTCCCAGACCGGTGCCGCGCGGGTAGCGCACGGCCGAGGGGCCGTCGAGCGAAAGAGCGGTAACCAGCATGTGCTGCAGCTCGTTCTCGTCCTTGGGCGCCATGACCGTGAGCCCCGGGAGCTGGCGCAGATAGGAGAGATCGAAGACGCCGTGGTGGGTCGGCCCGTCGCTGCCGACCACGCCGGCGCGGTCGATGGCGAAAAGGACCGGGAGATCCTGCAGGCAGACATCGTGGCAGAGCTGGTCGAAGCCGCGCTGCAAAAACGAGGAATAGAGTGCTACCACCGGACGGAACCCCTCCGCCGCAAGCCCCGCCGCGAAGGTGACGGCATGCTGCTCGGCGATGCCGACGTCGAAGAAGCGCTCCGGGAATTCCTTGGCAAACGGCGTCAGGCCGGTGCCGTCCGGCATGGCCGCCGTCACCGCGACGATCTTCTCGTTCTCCAGGGCCAGCCGCTTTATGGTCTGCCCGAAGATCCCCGTGTAGGAGGCGCCGCCCCCCTTCCCCTTCAGCACCTTCCCGGTTTCGGCATCGAAAGGCCCCACGCCGTGGAAGAGCGAGGGGTTCGCCTCGGCGGCCGGATATCCCTTTCCCTTCTTGGTGAGGACGTGGATCAGCACGGCGTCGTCGAAGCGCTTGACGTTCTCCAGCGTCTCCAGCAGAAGCGGGATGTTGTGGCCGTCGATGGGGCCAATGTACTCGAAGCCGAAGGCCTCGAAGAGCATCCCCGGGGTGAAGAGCCCCTTGAGCGACTCCTCCGCCCTCTTGGCGACCTGCAGCGCGGACCGGCCGAACATCGGCAGCCCCTCGAGAAACGCCTCCAGATCCTTCTTGGCCTTGTGGACGAATTCGCTGGTGATGGTGCGGGAGAGCAGGTTGGAGAGCGCCCCGACGTTCTCCGAGATCGACATCTCGTTGTCGTTCAGGATCACCACCAGGTCCTTGTTCAGCTCGCCGGCGTGGTTCAGCCCCTCGAAGGCGATCCCCCCGGTCATGGAGCCGTCGCCGATCACCGCGAGCACCTTGTTGCGGGCCCCCTTCAGGTCGCGCCCCACGGCAAGCCCGAGTGCGGCCGAGATGGAGGTGGACGAGTGGCCGACGTCGAAGCAGTCGTGCGGGGACTCGGCCCGTTTGGGAAAGCCGCTCAGGCCGCCCAGGGTGCGCAGCGTCCCGAAGGCCGCGTTTCGGCCGGTCAGAAGCTTGTGGGCGTAGGCCTGGTGCCCGACGTCCCAGACGATCTTGTCCGAGGGGGAATCGAAGACCCGGTGCAGCGCGATGGTCAGCTCGACGACCCCAAGGCTCGGCGCCAGGTGGCCGCCGTTTGCCGCGCAGGTCTCGATGATCCGGCTGCGCAGCTCCGAGGCGAGAAGCTCAAGCTCCCGAAGCGAGAGCCCCCTCAGCTGTCCGGGCTCCGAAATCCTGTCCAGGATCAAGGGCATTACGAATTCCTCTTTACGATGTAGGAAGCGATGGCGCGCAAAGGGTCGGCCCGCTCGTCAAAGGGTGCCAGGGCGTCGAGCGCCATCTGCACCAGTTCCTGCGCGCGCTGCTTGGAAGCCTCCAGGCCGACCAGGGCCGGATAGGTCGCCTTGCCGCGCGCCTGGTCGCTCCCCGCGTCCTTCCCGAGCTGCTCGGTGGTCCCCTCCACGTCCAGGATGTCGTCTGCTATCTGGAAGGCGAGCCCTGTCGTGTCGCCGTAGCGGGTAAGCGCGGCAAGCTCCCGCTCGCCGGCGCCCCCCAGAATGGCTCCGGCGCGCACCGAGGCCCGGATCAGCGCCCCGGTCTTGTGGGTGTGGATGTAGGAGAGGAGCGCCAGATCGATCTCCCCCTTCCCCTCGCTCTCCATGTCGACCATCTGCCCGCCGACCATGCCGCGTGAGCCCGCTGCGTGGGCTATCTCATGAATCACCCTGAGCCGCGCCGCGGGATCGCCCCCCACTTCAGCCCGGGAGAGGAGGATGAACGCCTCGGTGAGCAGCGCGTCGCCGGCAAGGATGGCGGTCGCCTCGCCATACACCTTGTGGTTGGTGGCGTTTCCCCTGCGGAAATCGTCGTCGTCCATGGCGGGAAGGTCGTCGTGGATCAGGGAATAGGTATGGATCATCTCCATGGCGCAGGCAGCCGGCAGCGCCCGCTCCGGATCGCCGCCCACCGCTTCGCACGCCGCCAGCAGCAGCACCGGGCGCACGCGCTTTCCCCCTGCGAAGATCGAATAGCGCATGGAGCCGTGCAAGGCGGCAGGGAGCTCCCCGGCGTCAGGGAGCAAGCGGTCCAGCGCCTTGTCTACCAGCTGGCATCTCTGCTTCAGATAATCCTTTAGATCCATGATGGCTCCGAAAAAGCAATTGACAATTGACAATTGGCAATTGACGATTGATTTAGTTATAAAAACGAACCAGCGCTAATGGTAGCAGCTTTTTGTTTTCCAATTGCCAATTGTCAATTGTCCATTGTCAATCGTCAATTGTCTAATTGCCTATTCTTCCTCTTCAAACGGCTTGGTGACGAAACTTCCGTCGCGCTGCTTGATGAGAAGTTCCACCCGCCGCTCCGCCTCGTTGAGCTTTTTGCTGCAGAAGGCGGAATGCTTCACCCCTTCCTCGAACGCCTTCAGGGAATCCTCCAGGGAAAGCTCCCCCCCCTCAAGCTTCTTGACGACTTCCTCCAGCTTTTTCAGCGCCGTTTCGAACTTCTCTACCGCCATAATGGACCTCTCGAAAAAGAAAACTTATTATACAGATTGGTTATCCGCCGTCAAGGAGAGAGGCGAGAGGTTAGCAGGGGTTAGGGAGGTACAGCGTAGGTCGGGTTAGCCCGGAGGGCGTAACCCGACATGCAGTTGATCGCATCGGGCAGCAGTTGATGGCAGAGGACAGAAGGTGTCGGGTTACGCTCCGCTAACCCGACCTACAGCTGTTTCCCTAGCCCCTGTTTCACTGTTTCACGGGGAGCGTGCTCTCGACCCGGCAGAGCGCCCCTCCGGCCGCAAAGCTCAACTCCAGCCGGTCTCCCGCCTCGATCTCCCGGCTGTACCTGACCACGGTGCGCTCCGGCAGCTTGCGGGTGATACTGTAACCGCGCGACAGGGTGGCAAGCGGCGAGACGGCATTGAGCGTACCCGAGGCGAGCCGCAGGCTCTCGGCAGCACAGGTCAGGCTGCGCATCAGGGCATGGTCCATGCGCAACGACAGCGTGCCCAGCCGCTCCGAGCTCCGCTGCAGCGTGAGGGCCGGGCTCTGCCGGGAAAGCCGGGCCGACAGCGAGACGATCCTCTCGCCGTGCTTTTCCAGCATCAGCCCGGTCTCGCGGGCAAGCCGCCCGTCGAGCGAGTCGACCCGCTGGGAGAGGTGCCCGAGAATCCTGGTGGGATCTGTGACCGCGCGGCTCAGCGAGACGACCCGGGCGCGCCACCTCTCCATGCGGCGCAGCTGGTACATGTCCAGGCGGTGGCAAAGGGCCTCCAGCTCGGCCATCAGCTCCTTCTTGCTGCGGACCACGAGTTCCGCCGCGGCCGAGGGGGTCGCGGCACGCAGGTCCGCCACGAAATCGGCGATGGTGAAGTCGATCTCGTGTCCGACCGCCGAGATGACCGGGATGGCGGAACGGTAGATGGCGCGCGCGACGCTCTCCTCGTTGAAGGCCCAGAGATCCTCCAGGGAGCCGCCGCCGCGCCCCACGATCATCACGTCGATGTTGCCGACCCGGTTCAGGTCGTCGATAGCCTGGGCGATCTCGCCGGCCGCCCCCTCCCCTTGCACCCGGACCGGGGAGATCAGCAGTTCGACGTTGGCGAAGCGGCGCGACAGCACGGTCAGGATGTCCCTGATGGCGGCGCCGGTCGGAGAGGTCACGATGCCGATCCTGCGCGGCAGCTTCGGCATCTCCTTTTTGTGCAGCGCGGAGAAAAGCCCCTCCTTGGCGAGCTTCTCCTTGAGCTGGATGAAAGCGAGCTGCAGCCCGCCGATCCCCTGCGGCTCGAGGTAATCGGCGACCAGCTGGTACTCGCCGCGCGGCTCGAACAGGGTGAGCCTGCCGCGGGTCAGCACCCGCATGCCGTCCCTGGGTGTGAACTTGAGGGTGCGGAAGGCGCCGCGGAACATGACGCAGCGCAGCTGGGCTCCCGCGTCCTTCAGGGTGAAGTAGCAGTGTCCCGATTGCGGGCAGGCGAGGTTGGAGATCTCCCCTTCGACCCAGACCTGGTCGAAATTCTCCTCCAGCAACCCGCGCACCAGCGCGGTGAGCGCGCTCACAGTGAGAACACGCCGCTCCTTGAAAAGTTCCACAGAGACCTCCAAAACGGAAAACAGGAAAAACCAGGCGGTAAATCTTTGGGACGCTGATCAAGGCCGAAAAGGCATGATCAACCGGGCGCTCTCCGGACTCCGACCCTCACCCGCAAGGGGAGAGGGAGCGCTTTAGGGTTTTGCCGTTCTACCACGACGGCCCCACCCTGTCAAACCGGTTGACCGTCACGACGTGTCGATGCTAGTATGCGCGCCATGAAAAACTACCCTTACGTGATCACCGTCTCCTCCGAAAAGGGGGGGGTGGGCAAGACAACACTGGCAACGAACCTCGCCATCTTCCTGAAGGCGCTCGACGAGAACCTCCCGGTCTCCATCTTCTCCTTCGACAACCACTTCACCGTCGACAAGATGTTCTCCATCAAGGGACAGAAGCTCAGCGGAACCGTAGCAGACCTGCTTCTGGAGACACCCGGCTGCGATCTCCTGCACACCGGGCAGTACGGGGTGAACTACATCCCTTCCTCCACGGCTCTTAACGACCTGAGAGGGTCGCTCAAGGGACCGATGGTGCTGGCACGGCTTCTGGCCATGTCCAACATCTCGGGGATAGTGATCGTGGACACCAGACCCGACCTCGACGTCATGACCCAGAACGCGCTCTACGCCGCGGACCGGGTCCTGGTTCCGATCAAGGACATGGCGAGCATGGACAACTGCAGGAACATCTTCGAGCTGTTCGACAAGCGGGGACTGGACCGAAAGAGCCTCACGCTGATCCCCTGCCTGATCGACGAGCGCATCAAGTTCGAGGGGCTGTTCAAGGACCAGAAGACGCTTCTGAAGGCGTTCGCCATCAACCGCGGCTACCGCTGCTCCGACACCTTCATCTCGAAGAGTCCCAAGGTCGAGAGTCTCAACACCAACCCGGACGGCAGGATCTACCCGATCCTCACCCACGGGCGCGGCACCGACGTCTACAGCCAGTTCACCTCGCTGGGGCAAAACGCGATCAAGGAATACTACGACACCAAGGAGCCGCGGGCGCTCCTGTTCGACAGCTGGCAAAAAGAAGAGGATCAGCGCAAGAAAGAGGCCTATTTCGGCAGGCTCACCGGGCTTAAGAGCGAGTGCCTGGTCTGCGGCAAGGAATTGAAGCAGGATTCCCAGGTCTCCTACTACTGCGAGAGCTCGGACGGCGCCGCAAGCGGCTACGTGGAGTCCGACTGCTTCACCGGATTCCTGATCTCGGCCATCTTCCGGATCGAGCGGGAGCTCCCGGCCGACGACCCGACGCGGATGATGATAGACCAGACCGCACGGGAGTCGGTCTTCGTGCTGAATCCGGGAGAAGGCGAAAGCCCCGGCAGCATCGACTTCCACCGTTTCGATCTAAGCGGCAGCTCGCTTCTGAAGAAGACCTATCCGCTGGCCCGGCTGCCGGAGCGCGACGGCTTTTCCGGAATAGTGGAAGGGACCCTGGCGGGGTACGAGGGACAGCTGCGCGACGCATTCCTGATGGTCCACCCGGTGAGCGGAGAGAATCCCGCCTCGATCCTCGTCGAGGAGAACTACCGGGAGATGGTAAAACTTAAGAAACGGATCGCTTCTCAATTATAAATTAGGGAAACCCCGTCCAGCTTAACAACCATTCAGCTGCGCACCCACTCTTATCCAACTCTCCCCCCTTTGAAAAAGGGGGGTCGGGGGGGATTTGCCCTCCCGCCGCCAGCATCGAATCCCCCTAAATCCCAGCACTGTCCGGTAAGGGAATTGCAAGTTTAGCGGACCTAAAAACACCGCCTTGCACCCTCCCCCAGCCCCCACTGCCATTAAGTTACCTGATTAGCGCTGATCTTCCGCTGCGAAAACTCCCTCCCCTTCAAGGGGAGGGTGGGGTGGGGATGGGGTAGCTCCG
>DNRQ01000147.1:0-4421 GCA_003499925.1 Geobacter sp. | reverse complement strand
TGGCAGTGCCCCCAGCCCCTCCCAGCCCCTCCCATCGTAGGGAAGGGGCTTTAAGTCCCATCTCCCCTGGTGGGAGAGGTTAGTTCTACTTTGTCATATTAACCCGCACGCTCCCTCACCCCGACCCTCTCCCGGAGGGAGAGGGAAAGTTGGAACAAGACGGTTTGAAATGTGGTGTCAAACAGCCGGAATCAGCCAAGCCTTTAAAGAACCCCTCGCCCTCCGGGAGAGGGTCGGGGTGAGGGAGTTGCCACGAAGTAATGTGACAAAGCAGGGTTAGCCAGAGGGGGGGAATGCAAGTTAGCTGGTGAGCGCCGAGGCATAGACAAAGGTGATCCCGCTTTTGGCTAGCTCCGGCATCACGGATTGCAGGGCCCGGATGGTGGAGGGGTGCGGGTGGCAGATGGCTATGGCCGCTCCCTTCCTCCTCGCGATGGCGGCCACCTCCGCCAGCTGCTTGGCGATCGCCGCCTCGTCCTGCACGTTGTCCAGAAACACCTGACGGACCCCGCATTTAAGACCCATGGCACGGGCGGTCTGGTAGCCGACCGAGGCGGGCGAGGTCTTGCTGTCCACAAAGAACACCCCCTTCCCCTTCAGCACCTTGAGCACCACCTCCATCTTTTCGGCATTCTGGGTAAAACGCGAACCCATGTGATTGTTGGCACCAACGGCATGAGGGACGGTACGGAAGTAACTGTTGACCCGCTCCTGAATCTCGGGATTCCCCATGTTGAGCAGAAGCCCGATCTTCTCCAGCGGCTGTTTCGGGTATCCCTCGGGCTCCATCGGCATGTGCACCATCACTTCGGCGCCGGCCAGGTGTGCGCCCTCGGAGACTCCTTTGGCATGACCCAGGCTGGGAATCACCGAAAAGGTGAGCGGAAGCCTGATGGAGAGGAACGCCTGGAGCTCCTGCATGCTGCTCCCCATGTCGTCTATGATGATGGCGACCTGTCCGGGTCCTTTCGGTCGCGGGGTGGCGGCCGTGACGTGCGGCTTCGCGACCGGAACCGAGGCTGAGGAGATTTTCCCCTGCTGCGGAACGGGGCGCTCCGGGAGTCGCAGGTGCGGGGTCTGGTCCGCGCCGGTCACCGGTTCAGCCGGAGGAGCCGAACTGCGAAAGTGCTCAAGCAGGAAAAAGGCGAGCACGATGAGCGCCACGACCAGCAAAAGTGCAACTAGTGGCTTACGTCCGCCCGCGGATGGTTTACGTCTGTTGACTGCCCTACCCTTTCGTGCCACTGCAAAACCTCCCTCTGAGTAAAAAGGAGCGACGGCACGCTGATCTGTGCTGGCCGACCCGACTGTACAATACGTACTTCAAATTTAGTAACTCACGCACTTGAGCTATGCACAATTCAACATGATTAGAGGAGATAACAACATATGAGATGTATTTGCAATTTTTTTGAAGGCGGGGACGAAGCAGCGGATATGGCGGAAAGAGATCACCGGGTGATATCCCTCTTAAGATGCCCGTCATACTCCAAGGGCAGCTTTAGTTGACCACATACGGCAAGGGGAAATTGCCGGCAACTATGCCGGGAACTGTAATATCTTCATCTAGAGACTCCCATCTCAAAGCAAAACCATTCAACCTGATGGTGACTTCTTTCAGTTCCTCGTCGGTTGCCTGCGCCAGCAATGCAAATCGGTTCGCCGGGAAACCAATGATCCTGCCATCTGTAAGTTCCACGAAAACAGTGCGATGCTCCGCCCAAGCCCGAATCGCCGCCGGCTCGACCGTTTCTTTTTCAATGATGATGGTACTCATGAAATTTCTCCTGGAACAGCTCCTGATGCTGATAAACAAGTTTTTCAATAATGCGCAACACCAAAGGAGTTATCCCTTTGGCCAATCGGACCGGTTCCAGCCAAAATTTGCACTCGCCTTCGGGCGTTGCTATGTGGATGTGAGGCGGTTCAGTCCCCTCATCGGAGTAAAAATGAAAACGGTACGTGCCAATTCGTAAAACAGTTGGCATAATCAGTCATCCTGTTCGCGGCATGGGACCCGCATGCACTATAGCTTAGCCACAAAAGTCTGTCAATTTGCATCAACTTGGACTACTACCCACAGCAGCTTTAGCTTGACTGGTCGGGGTAGAGATAAATTTTATCCTGATTGGTACGAATCTCCCGCAAACTGCGCAAACACCCCCTCCCATCAAGGGACATCAAGGGAGGGGGGAAGACCAGGCGGAAGATAGGTAAAAATCAGGAATTTTATTGATATAACAAGCCGATTTACGGTATAAAGTCAGGTCTGCGGGATCAGCAAAGCAAGACTCTTCTTACTTACGGGGGTAACCATGGTCGAATGGCAAGAAAGTCTTTCCATCGGGATGTTGGAGGTCGATATCCAACATAAGCTGCTTTTCGAGAAGTTCAACGCTTTTCTGGCAGCATGCGAGGCGGAAACGGAAGCGGACGGGATTTACCGCCTGTTCTGGTTCCTCGAAGCCTACGCGATTACCCATTTCAATGAAGAGGAAAAACTGATGCAGCGGGTCGGCTTCCCCGATTACCTGAAACACCGCGAAAAGCATCTGGCGTTCGCCGGCGAAATCGCCAAACTGAAGGAACAGCTAAAGCACGAGGGACCTACCCATACCCTGGTATCTACCATGACCATGTTCATAAGCGGCTGGCTCGTGAATCACATTTCCAGCATGGACCGGGCCATCGCACGGTTCGTGGCCTGAGGGTATTACGGCCCCCGGCCTCAGCGCCCTCTTAGGTATGAGTAATCCTGTAGCAGCGGCTCTCTTGCCGTGATCCTCCGCAGAAGGGGATCGCGACAGGAATGCCGCTGCTGCAAAAGTGCTCCACGCGACTGCATCGTTGGGTTACGCGATGAGGCCGCTAACCCAACCTACGAGACTCCCAGTTCAATCCGACACTGCCCCTCCCCCCTCACTTCCATAACCTGCGTTTACTTGACTTGGATCATAATCTTTAAAACTCCCGGTGTTACCATGGCTCTACAGACGGCAGATGCAATCCGCGACCATGCGGCCGCGCCGTCGCCGCCATTGTGACAAGACGGGCGCTCAAGGAACGGAAAGCCCGTTCCAATGAGCCGCCAAGGAGAGTTAAGCCATGAAAGAATCAGGACAGGTGTCGGCTGAAAACATGGATGCAATGACCATAGGCGCTGTGGTTGCCGGAGATTACCGCGCCGCTGGGGTCTTCGAAAAATACGGCATCGATTTTTGCTGCGGCGGAAACGTTGCCGTAGCGACCGCCTGCCGGGAAAAGGGGATCGATCTGGAAGAACTGCACCGGGAGATCGAGAAGGCAGTGGATCAGCCGATGGACCGGAGCCAGAACTACTGCACATGGGAACTCCCGTTTCTCGCAGACTACATCGTCAACACGCACCACGCCTATCTCAAGGAAAATACCGAGGTCATCGCCTCCTACGCGCGCAAGATCGCCCAGGTGCACGGCGCCCACCACCCTGAAGTGATCAAGATCGCAGCGATCTTCGACCGTATTGCGACCGATATGAAGCTCCATCTGCGTGATGAGGAGGAACTGCTCTTCCCCGTCATAAGAAAGCTGGCCGCGCTCGAAAAGGCGGGCGCCGCGCACGAGGACAGTGATATCGAGGTACTGAGGGCCAAACTCGATTCGCTCAGCCACGAGCACGACGACATCGGCGCCGCGATCCACGACATCCGCCGATTGGCTGAGGATTACCTGATACCGGAAGGCGTCTGCAACACCTTCATGGTCACCTATCAGAAGCTCAAGGAATTCGAGGACGACCTGCACAAGCATGTCCACCTGGAAAACAACATCCTGTTTCTGAAGGCCGCCAAACTGTAGAGCCGATGGAGGCCATTCAATTCGCGCAAAGCCGGAGGCGGTCCGCTGGGGCCGCCTCCCCAGCAAGCCAAGTTAATTTGCAAAAGGAGAAACCATGGTAGCCATCGTCTGTATTTTCGCCCTATTATGGACAGTAGCCGCAGCCGTTTCGCTTTGTCCCTTCAGGTGCCGTTCCAATTCTGATAACCACTAAGCAAGTAGCTGCACCCTCCTCTCTTCTCATTCCCAGTTCCTATTACTGCCTATCTGCTGCCCCCGGCTCCCCCTTTGAAGAACCGGGGGTGCGGGGGCAGCGTTGTCCGGTAGCATTTCCCCCTCTCCCTAACCCTCTCCCACCAGGGGAGAGGGGACTATAAGCCCCCTTCGACGAGAAAGGGGAGTACAAGCTCCCCCTGCCATTAAGTTAAGGTCAGTACTAATTTCCCGCACGCTGCAAAAGCCCCCTCTCCCTTGATGGGAGGGGGCAGGGGGGTGGGTGAAGTTGCACTGCCATTAAGTTAAGGGAATGAGAGGTAGGGTGGGCCGTGCCCACCACAACCGCATCCTGATGGTGGGCACGGCCCACCCTACATGATTCACGGAAT